>JBAZPY010000346.1:0-2808 GCA_041645515.1 Agrococcus sp. | reverse complement strand
GAGGTCGTTCGTCCAGATGTACGCGGCGAGACCGTACTTCGTGTTGTTCGCCAGCGCGAGGGCTTCGGCGTCGTTCGAGAACGGGGTGATGGCGACGACGGGGCCGAAGATCTCTTCCTGGAAGATCCGCGCGTCGGGAAAGACGTCGGCGAACACGGTGGGGGCGACGTAGTTGCCGGTCTCGAAGCCCTCCGGCCGACCGCCGCCGGCGACGAGGCGCCCCTCGGTCTTGCCGATCTCCACGTAGCTCATGACCTTCTCGTAGTGCTCGGGATGCACGAGGGCGCCGACCTCGGTGGTGGGGTCGTTCGGCAGACCGACCTTGACCCGCTTCGCCTGCGCGGCGTACTTCTCCACGAACTCGTCGTAGATCGACTGCTCGACGAGGATGCGGCTGCCGGCGGTGCAGCGCTCGCCGTTGAGGGAGAAGACACCGAAGATCGTGGCGTTGACCGCGGCGTCCAGGTCGGCGTCGGCGAAGACGACCGCGGGCGACTTGCCGCCGAGCTCCATCGAGAGGCCCTTGAGGTACGGGGCGGCATTCGCGAAGATCAGCTGGCCGGTCGAGCTCTCGCCGGTGAACGAGATGAGCGGCACGTCGGGGTGCTTGACGAGCGCATCGCCGGCATCCTCGCCGAGGCCGTTCACGAGGTTGAAGACGCCCTTCGGCAAGCCCGCCTCCTCGAAGATCCCCGCCCACAGCGATGCCGACAGCGGGGTGAACTCCGCCGGCTTCAGCACCACCGTGTTGCCGGTCGCGAGGGCCGGGCCGAGCTTCCATGACTCGAGCATGAAGGGCGTGTTCCACGGCGTGATGAGGCCGGCGACGCCGATCGGCTTGCGGTTGACGTAGTTGATCTGGCGGCCGGGCACCTTGAAGGTGTCGTCGGCCTGCGCGACGATCAGGTCGGCGAAGAAGCGGAAGTTCTCCGCGGCGCGGCGTGCCTGACCCAGCGCCTGGGTGATCGGCAGGCCGGAGTCGAACGACTCGAGCTCGGCGAGGCGCTGGTCGCGCGACTCGACGATGTCGGCGATGCGGTGCAGCACGCGCGAACGCTCGCGCGGCAGCATCTTCGGCCACGGACCGTCGTCGAACGCGCGCTTGGCGGCCGCGACAGCGAGATCGATGTCGGCCTTCTTGCCCGCGGATGCCGTGGTGTAGTTCTCGTTCGTCACCGGGTCGAGCACGTCGAACGTGTCGCCGCCGACGGAGTCGGTGAACGCGCCGTCGATGTAGTGCTGGATGTGATCGGGGAGATCAGCGGGAATGCGTGGATCAGTCATGGTTCCTCCGGTGTCAGTGGACGTGCATGCCGACGGCTTCGTCGGGGTGTTCTTTCGTGAGGTACGCGGCCAGGGTCGCGGAGTGGTGGTCGCGCGCCGCGCGCTCGATCTCGATGACGGGGGCGCCGTTCTCGATCAGCGCGACGATGTGCTCGTGCTCGCGCACCGAGTCGTGCGCGCGGCCGGGAACGAAGCTGAACGTCGAGTCGCGCAGCCGGTTCAGTCGTGCCATCTCGACGGTCACGAGCTCCTGCAATCGAGGATTGGGGCACGGGGCGATCAGCGCAGCATGGAACTGCTGGTTGAGTCTGGTGAAGGCCGGAGGATCGAAGTGGTCGAGCGTCTGGATCATCTCGGCGTTGATCGCACGAGCCAGGCGCAGGTCGTCGGCGCTCAGGTGCCGCGCCGACATCGCCGTCGCGCTGCCCTCGAGGATGCTGAGTGCCTCCATGCTGTGCCGGTACTGGGAGTCGTCGACCATGGCGACCCTGGCTCCGACGTTGTGCTCGAAGTGGACGAGCCCTTCGGCCTCGAGCTGGCGGATCGCCTCCCGCACCGGCACGACGCTCATGTCGAGCTCACCGGCGATGGTGCCGAGCACGAGCCGGTAGCCGGGGGTGTAGGTCTGGCTCGCGATGCGCTCCTTGATCCACTGATACGCCTGCTGCGATTTGCTGAGCGTCTTCGTCATGCGCGGTCGCCTTCCGTCGTCGACGCCGCGTACTTCGCGCGCCACTCGGCGTTCATCGGGAACAGGCCGTCGACCGGATGCCCTGCCTCGACCTGCGCGGCGATCCAGGCGTCCTCGTCCTCCTGCGCGAGCGCCGCGTCGACGACCTCGGAGGCCAGAGCCGGCGGGATCACGATGACGCCGTCGCCGTCGCCGACGATGATGTCACCGGGCTGAACGGCGGCACCACCGCATCCGATCGTGACGTCCAGCTCCCACGGCACGTGCTTGCGGCCGAGCACGGAAGGATGCGCACCCTTCGAGAACACGGGCAGTCCGATGCGGGCGACCTCGTCGAAGTCGCGCACTCCGCCGTCGGTGATGACGCCGGCCGCTCCTCGCGTCCTCGCACGCAGCGCGAGGATGTCGCCGAGGGTGCCCGTCGTGGCATCGCCTCTGGCCTCGATCACGATGACCTCGCCTTCGCCGACCGCGTCGAACAGCCGCTTCTGCGCGTTGTAGCCCCCGCCGTGTGTCGTGAACAGGTCTTCGCGGGCCGGGATGAAGCGCAGCGTGCGCGCAGTGCCGACGATCTTCGCGCCGGCGATGTTGGCGGCGACGCCGTCGATGAAGCAGGAGTGATGGCCGCGCTTGCGCAGCTGGGACGAGAGTCCGGCCGTCGGTGCCTTCTCGAGCTTGGCGCGGAGGTCGGGGAAGAGTGCATGCGGGGACCCGGACCCTTCGACAGGCTCAGCATGCGGGGACCCGGACCCTTCGACAGGCTCAGGGGCCGGTACTGAGCCGCTCCCTGAGCCTGTCGAAGGGTCGGCGGGAGTCGTGCCCCAGGCCTCGGT
>JBAZPY010000345.1:0-2813 GCA_041645515.1 Agrococcus sp. | reverse complement strand
GCAGCAGCTGCGGCACGGTGGGCTCGAGCGTGATGAGCACGTCGACCTCCTCGCCGGCGAAGACAGCCTGCCACCCGAGCAGCCCCTCGTGCTGCTCGCCGGGGATGGTCGACGCATGCAGCCACTCGCAGCCGATGCCCATCGCACCGACGAGCCGGTCGATGCGCGGGGCACCGCTCGCCTCCAGCCTGGCGGCGACGGCCTCGACGCCCTCCGCGTCGTGCGTCGAGACGCGGACGACGCCGGCGATCGCCGCGTCGGCGGGCCAGAGCTGCAGCGCGAGCACGTCCTGCGGGGCCCGCTGCGCGAGCGCGTGCTCGACCGTCGCGCGGATGAAGGCGTGATCCTCGAGCGTCCAGTGCGCGCTCGCCGCCGCCGCCGTCGTGGTCGCCGCCTCGAGCCATGCCTCGCGGTCGACGTCGGCGTCGATGTGCGGCAGTGGGATGCAGCGGGATGCGTCGGCGTGCGCGAGCGCAGCCACGGTGCGGCGGGTCATGCGCTTGCGTCCGCTCGCCGCCAGCGCAGCGTGCCGACGTGCGCGTCGATCAGCAGCTTCGTCGCGGCCAGCAGCCGGTCCTCGGGATCGATGCCCGGCGGGTGCGGCATGACGGCGCTGAGCGCGAGCGCTCGTCGGCGGCGCGAGCCCGGCACGGGCGTGAAGTAGCGCACCGTGGTGACGCCGAGACGCACGCCGTCCTGGGTGACCTCGTCGGTCGACTCGCTGCGCACGAAGCGGCGGTCCCCCTCGAGCGCGGTCGCGCCGTCGGCGATGAGCTGCGCCATGTGCCCGTCGAGCCCATGGTCGGCGAGGATCGTTGCGGTGATCGAGGCCGGCACGAACGGTGCGCCCTCGCGGCTCTCGAGCTGCAGCATGATCGCCTCGCCCCGCACGCGCCGCAGCTCGTCGAACGCGCGCTGGATGGATGCCCGCACCTGCGCCCACAGGTCGGGGCGCTGCGCGCTGAGGAACCGCGCCCGCGCCCGCGCCAGCAGCGCCTCGCGGGACGCGTCGCTCGCGTCCATGCGCACCCATCCGTCGGGGAGCGTCATGTCGAACCGGGGATCGGGCGCGCCGAGGGCGTCGCGCAGGGAGGACGTCACGCGCGAGAGCCTAGCCAGCGGGGCTGAAGAGCCTGCTCCACAGGCCCTCGCCCGTGCCCCACGAGAGCCCCTGGTTCACGCGCCCGAACTGGTTCCACCAGACCGTCACGAGGATGTCGGCGCCGTTCGTCATGCCGCCGATCTTCGCGGCGTCCTTGCCGGTGAAGAGCCGTGAGATCGAGTCGACGACGCGGCCCTGCTGGCCGTGGTTGCGGGCGAAGTGCGAGACGCCGTTCGTGATGCCCTCGCGGAGCGAGCCGCTGAACGCGTACGCGGCCCGGCCGGAGCCGATGACCTGGGACACCTCGGTGCGGAGCGCGGATCGTCCCGCGCCGGTGAGCAGCCCGCCCATGGTGTCGTCGGCGATGCCCCTGAGTCCCTCCTTGCCCTTCGCCAGCTTGCCGAGGCTGCCGATCGGGAGCACCCCGATGGCGGCGATGCCGACGTCGACGAGGTCGGCGTCCTTGCGGCTGTACTGGTAGAGCGTCAGCACCAGAGCTGCGATGGCGACGATCGCGGCGAGGGCGGCGATGATGGGGCCGCCGATGACGAGCGCTGCGATCGCGAGCGCGATGCCCACCCACTTCAGCACCCCGAGCGCGCCCGCGACGAAGCCGTCGAGGTCGTCCCAGGGGGAGTCCTCGATCTTGCCCTCGAGCACGTCGCCGACCCGGTTCGTCGCGGTCTCGAACGCCTCCTCCCACGAGTCGTAGTCGGCATCGAAGCCGACCGCCTCGGCCTCCCACGCGTCGTAGGCGTCGCGCTTGGCCGCGTCCTCGTCGGCCTGCTGCTGCGCCTCGGGGCTGTCGGCCTCCGGCTGAAAGAGCCCGCCGGTGCCGCGGGGCTCGAGCGAGCCGGGCAGCGAGACGTAGGTCTCCCAGAGGCTCTGGCAGCGCGCGACTTGGCCGTCGATCGCCGGCTTGTCGCTCTCGAGGGCGACCCCGTAGTCGTAGACCACCGGACCCGTGGGCTTGTACAGCTCGCCCGCCTCGCGCAGGGTTCTGTGCACGTCGCCCACGCCCTCGCGGAGCTTGGTGGCGGCCTTGCCCTGCAGGCCGTCGGTGCCGTCGGCGAGCGACTGCAGCACCGTCGCGCTGTCGATCATCATCTGCCCGAGCGCCTCGATCTCGGTGCCCCGGGCCTTGATCGTGCCGGGGTCGCCCTCGACGCGCTCGATCACGCGGCCCTTGGGCGAGCGGTCCATCCAGGTCATCGTGCGCTCCTCGCAGCGGTGGACGGGCGGGCGGTGCGGATGCGTGCGGTCATGACGTCGTCATCCCGGCGGCGGTCTCGACGTCCCAGTCGGTGAAGCCGTCGATCACGCCCTGGACGTGCGCCTGCACCTGCTTGATACCGTCGCGGAGCTCGTCGCGCTTGTCATCCCAGCGGTCCTCGAAGTCCTCGACAGCCTCGCGCAGGTCGTTGCGGCCGAAGGGGTCGCCGATGGCGTCCTCGAGCGCATCCGCCCTCCGCTCGGCGCCGTCGAGCTCGGCGACGATCGCGACGAGGTAGTCGTTCAGCGTGCTGAGGTCGCTGAACTTGATGAGCACATCCATCGAGGCTCCTCCTCGGCCTGCGCCGTCCGCGCGGCGTCCATCCAACGTATGCAGTGGCGCGCATGCACGCCATGGGGAGGACTGCCCAGGCAGCTCCCCCGACCGGACGAGGACCCGGCGGCGTCGCCGGGTCCTCGTCGAGAGTCGGTGTCAGCT
>JBAZPY010000344.1:0-2821 GCA_041645515.1 Agrococcus sp. | reverse complement strand
TCGCGGCGCTCGTGCGCGAGCAGCCGGTCACCTGGGCGGGGCGCCTGCGGTCGCCGCTCACGGACCAGTCGGTGCACCCGCGCTCGCACGCGGCCGAGCACGGCGGACGGATGCCCGTGTGGGTCGGCGTCGGCGGCTCGCCCGAGTCGGTCGTGCGCACCGCGCGGCACGGCTTCGACATGATGCTCGCGATCATCGGCGGCAGCCCCGCCCAGTTCGCGCCGTTCTCGGGGCTGTACCGGAGGGCCATGGAGCAGTTCGGCCACTCGGGCGGCCGCGTCGGCATGCACTCCTCATGCCGCAGTGGCTCGTGTACCGCAACCGCCTCGGCCGTGAGCGCGGCTGGGGCGAGGGCACGGAGCGCGAGTTCGACGCCGGAGCCGCCGAGCACGGCGCCCTGTTCGTGGGCAGCCCCGAGACGGTGGCGCAGAAGATCGTCTGGGCGCACGAGACGCTCGGCATCGAGCGGTTCGACCTCAAGTACGACTCGGGCACCCGCCACGAGGACAACCTGCGCACGATCGAGCTGTTCGGCACCGCGGTCGTGCCGCGCGTGCGGGCGCTGCTCGGCGAGTAGGGCCCGGAGGGCATTCGCTCGTTGCGCCGCGGGTGTCGACTCGTTGCTCGAGTGTCGCGACACTCCAGCAGGAACCCGACCCCCTCGCGCGCCCCTGCCGGCGGGTGTCGACTCGTTGCTCGAGTGTCGCGACACTCCAGCAGGAACCCGACCCCCTCGCCCGCCCCTGCCGGCCGGTGTCGGCTCGATGCTCGAGTATCGCGACACTCCAGCAGGAACCCGACACCCTCGCGCGCCCCTGCCGGGCCGGTGTCGGCTCGTTGCTCGAGTGTCGCGACCCTTCAGCAGGAACCCCACACCGGAGGCGCGAGCGGCTAGCGCAGCAGCGCCTCCGCGCGCTCCAGCAGCTGCTGGGCGGCCGCGCTGCCGCGGTCGTCGCCGCGGCCCGCGCTCGCCAGCGCATGGCCCATGAGGTGGGTCGCGGCGATCGCGGCCACCCGCTGGTCCCCCGCCCAGCCGGCCTGCAACTCGTCGGCGAACGCGGCGAGCGCCCGCCCAGCGTCGGTCGCCGGCGTGCGCTCGATCGCCGAGACGACGACGTGACCGAAGAGCGCGCCGCGATCGTCGGCCGGGTCGCCGAGACCGGCGGTGTCGATGTCGAGGATGCCGGTGATCGTCGAGGGCGCCGCCTCGTCGACGAAGACCTGCCCCAGGTGCAGGTCGCCGTGGATCGTCACCGGGCGCGGCAGCACCGTCGCGCGGTAGCGCTCGGCGACGGCCTGCGCGAGCCGCGCGGTCTGGCGGCCGAACAGCGGGGCCGTCTCCTGCATCCGCTCGGCGTACCAGTCCACGCGGCGTGCGAGCGACTCGCGCGCACCGATCGCGACCGGCACGGATGCGATGTGCCGCGTCAGGTCGTCGAGCCCGCGCGCGAACGTGGCCCGGTCGATGCGCTCGAAGACGTCGATCGCCGGCACGCCGGGCAGCTCCCCGAGCAGCACGAGCCCCGCCTCCGAGAACCCGAGCGACCGGGGCACGGGCACGCCCGCGGCCCGGAACCGCTCGTGCAGGTCGTGGATGGACGATGCGAGCGACGGGTGCACGACCTTCGCGAACCAGCGGTCGGTGGCCGTCTCGACGCGCAGCACAGCCCTCTTGCCGGGCCGGTACGCCTCCATGCGCAGCTTCGCGCCCTCGGCTGCGATCCCGAACTTCGACAGCACGACGCCGGCGGCCTCCGGGTACGAGACGGCGGGCAGCGACGGGAGCGCCGGGTCCTGCGGGTACGCCCACGCGGTGAGCCGGCGACCGGAGGCGTCGAGGAGCTCGACCGTGTGCTCGTCCATCGGCGCGCTCGGTGACGTGTTGACGTAGATCGTGACGCGCTCGATCGTGTCGTCGCGGGTGCGCACGCCGCAGGAGAAGCCGACGATGAAGCCCTCGTTGACGGGCTCCACGTCCTTCTGCACGAAGTCGACGAGCTCGCGCCCGCTCTCTGCCACGAGCCGCATGAGGATGGCGGCGGCGTTGTCGAGCATCCCCCCATCCAACACCGCTCGAGCCGGGTTGCCGTCGCGGCGCGCGTATCGTGGGGCCATGCGGTGGCTGGGACGACTCATGGTCGAGCAGCAGGCCCCGTGGCTGCAGGTGCTCAAGGTGCTCGTCGCGATCGCCGTCGCGTGGTTCGCGAGCACCCTGCTGCTCGGCACCGAGCTGCCGATCTTCGCGGCGATCGCTGCGCTGCTCGTGGTGGCGCCGAGCGTGAGCCAGTCGGTCGGCAAGGGGCTCGAGCGCTCGGCGGGCGTGCTCGGCGGCGTCGTGCTCGCCTGGGTCGCGAGCCTCGTGCTCCCGCCAGGGCCGGTGCTCGTGCTGGCGGTGACGCTCCTCGCGGTGGTGATCGCGCGGGTGCTGCGGCTCGCGCCGATGGCGGCGAACCAGCTGCCGATCAGCGCCATGATCCTGCTCGCGCTCGGCGCCGGCGCCGGCCCGCTGTTCGGCTTCGAGCGGGTCGTCGAGACGCTCATCGGCGCGGTCTGCGCGCTCGTCATCAACCTCGCCGTCGTGCCGCCCGTGCAGCACGAGCCCGCCGAGCAGGCGATGCGCGAGACGGCGCACGCCGTCGCCGACGCCTACGAGCACGTCGCGCGTGCACTCACCTCGAAGGACGCGCTCGACGGTGCGCGGCTGCTCGCGGAGGCGCGGGCGCTGCGCACGCACGTGCAGCGCACCCGCGCGGCGATGGACGCGCTCGAGGAGTCCATGCGCCTCAACCCGCGGGCGAAGGGGATGCGCGATCGCATCGAG
>JBAZPY010000343.1:0-2823 GCA_041645515.1 Agrococcus sp. | reverse complement strand
GGCAGGGCTTCGAACGCCAGTCCCTGCCGGCGCAGGGCGCCGCGGATCATCTCGCGGGTGCCCTCGTAGAGCCGGTCGGTGGTGAGGATGTGGTCGCCCGCCTGCGCGAGCGCGCCGAGCGCCATCGCGATTGCGGCCTGGCCGCTCGCCACCAGCACGCCGTCGACGCCGCCCTCCAGGTCGGCGATGCGGCGAGCCGCGACGACGTTCGTCGGGTTGTCGTTGCGCGAGTAGGCGCGCCGGGCGCTGCGCCCCGCGAAGCGCTCGACGCCGTCGTCGAAGCTGTCGAAGACGTAGCCGGCGCTCTGATAGATCGGGGTGACGCGCGCGCCGGCCTCGGCGTCGACGATGGCGCCCGCGTGCACCTGCCGCGTCTCGAAGCCCAGCCAGGCGGTCATCGGGTCACCGCCGGGGCGAGGGCGGTCGCGATGCGGTCGACGGCGTCCTCGAGCACGGGCGCGGGCGTCGCGAAGACGAGCCGCACGTGGTCGTCGAAGCCCGCGCCGCAGAGCGCGCCGTCGGTGAGGGCGACGCCCGCCCGCTCGCGCAGCAGCCCGGCTGGGTCGCCGAGCCCGCGTGCGCCGAGGTCGAGCGCGCCCAGGTCGAGCCAGGCGAGGTAGGTCGCCTCGGGCGGCCGCCACCGCACGTCGGGGAGCCGCTCCGCGACGAGCTGGGCGAGCAGGTCGCGGTTGCGCTGCAGGTAGGCGACCGTGCCGTCGAGCCAGTCTCGACCCTCGCGGTAGGCGGCGGTCGCCGCGATGACGCCGAGCGTCGACGCGCCGTGGACGACGGCGAAGCCGAAGCGGCGGTACACCGCCTCGTCGGCGTCGTTCGAGGTGATGAGCTGCGCCGCCTTGAGCCCCGGCACGTTCCACGCCTTCGACGCGCTCGTGCCGGTGACGGTGTGCCCTGCCGCCGCGTCGGAGACGGAGGCGTACGGCACGTGCGCTCGGCCGTCGAAGCGGATGGGCGCGTGGATCTCGTCGGCGAACACGCGGCCGCCGTGGCGCTCGACGACGAGCGCGATCGCCTCGAGCTCCTCGCGCGGCAGCACCGTGCCGGTCGGGTTGTGCGGGTTGCAGAGCACGAGCGTGCGCGCACCGGCCGCGAACGCGCGATCGAGGGCGTCGAGGTCGTGCTGCCAGCGGCCGCCGACGATCACGCCCGGCACCTGCACGACCGGACGGCCGAGGCGCTCGAGGTAGGTGAGGAACGGCATGTAGGCGGGCGTCGGCACGATCACGGGCGAGCCGGCGGGGGAGTACTCCTCGACGGCGACGCCGAGCGCCGCCATCACGTCGGAGACCGCGTGCACGCGCTCGGGGTCGACGTCCCAGCCGTGCTCGCGCGACTGCCAGGCCGCGGTCGCCGCGCCCAGCTCGGCGCCGGTCGCGGGCGACAGGTAGCCGAGCACGTCGTCGGCGACGGCCCGGCGGAGCGCCTCGCGCACCACCGGCGCCGTGCCGAAGTCCATCTCGGCGACCCAGGCGCCGATCGTGCCGGGGTGCAGGCTCCACTTGCGGCTCGAGGGGCGCTCCAGCTCGACTCGCTCGATCGCGTCCCACGGGTGCTCGCCGCGCCCGGCGTGACCGTGATCGCTCATGCCCATCCCTCCGTCGTGCTGACGGATTCAGACAAGCAGGCATCCAGGTCGCGGCCCAGCGAGCCGGTAACACGGCGACATGCGGCTCAGGCCTCCTGGTGCTCCGTGCTCCGACGCCCGTTGCGGCGGGCGGCCCAGGAGAGCACCCAGAGCGCGACGACCGCGACGGCGCAGCCGGTGGCCGCCCACAGCCCCGCGGCCGACGAGACGACGACCTCGAAGATGAAGCTCGTCACGCCGACCACGAGGGTCGACACGACGGCGAGCGTCACGATCAGCAGCACGTTGCAGAGCCTGACGATCTCGCGCTTCATGCGGCGCTGGAAGTGCAGGCGGTGCACGAGCACCGGCGTCATCCCCAGCAGCGTCGCGAGCGCCGCGATGGCCACGAGCACGAGGTAGTGCATCACCTCGTCGGCGTCGAGGTCCTGGAAGCCGGACTGGAACGCCACCGCGAGCAGGAAGCCGGAGATGAGCTGCGTGCCGGTGAGCACGACGCGAAGCTCCTGCAGGATGTCCGAGAAGTTGCGGTCGGCGCGCTCGTCGGGTGTCTCATGGCGGCCACGCACGACGCGCTCGCCGCCGTCGCGACCGCGGTGGTCACCGCCTTCATCGCTGCCCGGCCCGTGTCTCGCGCCCTCGCTCACATCCGCATCCTGCCACTTCAGTGGTCGCGCAGGCGCTCGATGAGCTCGTCCTTCTTGAGCTTCGAGGTGCCCTCCAGCCCGAGCTCCTTCGCCCGCTCGCGCAGCTCGCCGACGGTGCGGTCCTCGTAGCGCTCGGCGTCGCCGCCGCGCTCGCCGACCGTCGAGCGGCCGTCGCGCGCGGCGGCGTTCGCGATCCGCGCCGCCTTCTCGGACGAGTTCCCCTCGTCCTTGAGCTTGTTGTAGAGCTCCTCGTCCTTGATGCTGCGGTTCGGCATCAGAACCCCTTGCCGCCGGTGACCGGCACGACGGCGCCGGACACGTAGGAAGCCTCCTCGCTCGCGAGGTAGACGTAGGCGCCGGCCAGCTCGGCGGGCTGCCCCGCGCGGCCGAGCGGCGTGTCCTGGCCGAACTGCGCCACCTTCTCGTCGGGGAAGTCGGTGGCGGGGATGAGCGGCGTCCAGATCGGGCCGGGGGCGACGGCGTTCACGCGGATGCCGCGCTCGCCCAGCTCCTGCGCGAGCGCCTCGGTGAACGCGACGAGCGCAGCCTTCGTCATGGCGTAGTCGAGCAGGG
>JBAZPY010000342.1:0-2824 GCA_041645515.1 Agrococcus sp. | reverse complement strand
CGGCGGGGAACGCCGCCTCGGGCGCGCGCCGGTAGCCGACCGACACGACCGTCATGCCGGTCTCGACGGCGAGCGACCGGGCGACGTGGTCGTGGGTGTCGAGGCTCCCGAGGAAGAACGCGCCGCCGTGCACGTAGACGACGACGCCCTGCTCCGTGCCGTCGCGGTAGATCCGCACGGGCACGCCGTCCGCCTCGTCGTCGCGCACCTCCGCGACCGGGATGCGATCCGCGAGCGGGGGCACGTGCGCCTCCTCCCCCGCGCGCATCGCGGCGGGGTCGAGCGGACCGGGCTCGGGCGCGGGGAAGCCGGCGAGGATCTCGGCGATCGTGGGGTGCAGTGCCATCAGCGCGTCGCTGCCTGCTGGGACTCCGGTCGCTGACCGGGGAAGACCTCGCTGAGCTCGTCCTCCGACCAGCCCTGCCGCGAGATGGCCTGCAGCTTGTCGGTCTCGGGCTTGCGCCGCGACTGGTAGAGCGCGAGCGCCTCCTTGACGGAGTCGGCCTCCTGCAGCGCGTCGGCGATGGCGCCGGCGTCCATGATCGCCGAGTTGGCGCCCTGCCCCTGGTGGTGCAGCATCGCGTGCGCGGCGTCGCCCAGCAGCACGACCGCATCCGTGTGCCACTGCTCGACGGGGTCGATGTCGTAGCAGGCGCGGCTCACGAGGGCGTCCATGTCGAGCTGCTCGGTGATGCGCACGATGCGCTCGTCGAAGCCCTGGACAGTCGCGACGAGCTCGTCGCGCGTGACGGTGGGTGCCCAGGCGCTGTCGTGGTGCAGGGTCGTGATGTCGAACGACACCTGGCCGCGGTGGCGCAGCGGCAGGAAGTAGACCTTGGTGCCGTGGCCGATGTACATGCGGAGGTCGTCGTCGGCGACGAGCCCGTGGGCGTCGTCGGCGTCGATGACGATGCGGTAGGCGTGCTCGCCGGCGAAGACGGGCTGCGCGTCGGTGAACAGCTGCTCGCGGATGGGCGACTTGATGCCGTCGGCGGCGATCACGAGGTCGGCGGTGACGGTCCCGCCGTCGGTGAAGGTCAGCGTGGCGCGGTCGCCATGATCCTCGATGCCGGTGACCTTCCGGCCCACCTGCAGCACGCCCTCGGGCAGCGCTGCCACGAGCGTCTCGATGAAGTCGCCGCGGTGGATGAGGTGCGTCCTCGTGGGCACGTCGAAGTCGTCGATGCCCGGCCACTCCTCCTTCATGATGACGTGGCCGTCGCCGGTGAGGATCTCGAAGGCGTCGCTCGCCGACGTCACCGCGGCGATCTGGTCGAACATGCCCCAGCGGCGGAACCGGTCGACGGTCGCGGGTCGCAGGCCGATGCCGGCGCCGACCTCGCGGATCTCGCGCGCCTGCTCGTAGACGGTGACGTCCACGCCGAGCAGGCTGAGCGCCTTGGCCGCGGCAGCGCCGCCGTAGCCGGCGCCGACGATCGCGACGGTGAGGTTCTTGAGGTCTGAGGGCTGCATCGTTGCTTCTCTCTCGGGGCGCTGGCGCGCGGGGTTCTGGGTGGGATGTGACGGGAGCGGTCGGTCAGACCGACAAGGTGAGGAACTCGGCCGGGTTGGTGACGAAGATCCGCTCGATCGTCGCCTCGTCGACGCCTGCCGCCCGCAGGTCGGGCAGCAGCTGGTGGAACAGGTAGTTCACGGTGTGGCCCTTGACGCCCGGCCAGCCGAGGGGGCTGCAGTTGGCGTCGGCCGACGCGAGCGCCTGGTCGAGGAAGCCGCGTTCGGCGGTGTGGCCGATGAAGCGCAGGAAGTGGTCGAGCCGGTCCTGCCTCGGGCGGGCCCAGAACGGCGGGTCGAGCAGCTCGGTCTCGTAGCCGAAGGTGTCGAAGCCGATGCGGCCGCCCTGCTCGGCGATCCACGTGTCGCGGGTCTTGTCGAAGTTGACGCCGTCGTCGACGTGGCCGAACAGCACGCGGTCGAGCGGGAGCCCCTCCTCCTCGAAGATCGCGATGGCGTTCTCGGCGTCGATCGCGAGGTGCGTGAGGACGGGCGCGCCGGTCGCGAGCGCCGCGCGCGCCGCCGCGCGGTAGATGCGCTTGTCGAGGTCGGTCATGCGGCCGCCGCGGCTGACGCCGACCTTGATGACGCCGGCCTTCGCGCCGGCACCGCCGATGCCGACGGCGATCTCGTGCTCGAACTGCTGGGCGAGGTACTCGACGCTCGCGGTCGCGAAGAAGGGCAGCGCCGTGTCGCCGCCGACGAAGCCCGTGCAGGCGACGATGTGCACGCCGGTCTTGGCCGAGAGCGAGCGGTAGTAGTCGACGTCGCGGCCGTTGCAGATGCCGGTCGCGTCGACGAAGGTCTGGCCGCCGAGCTCGCGGAACTCGCGCAGCTTCGGCACGGTCTCGTCGTACCGCTCCTGGGGAGTCTTCCACCACGTGGAGTCGAGCTCGGAGCCGGGCATGCCGTAGCCGATGTGCTCGTGGATGGCGACGAAGCCGAGCTCCTCGGCGGGGATGGGTCCGAGGACCGTGTTCACGCGCGACATGGGTCAGCTCCTCACGGCGAGCAGCTCGCTCGGGTTGTGGGTCAGGATGCGCCGGATCGCGTCGTCGTCCACGTCGTGCGCGCGCAGCGCGGGCACGAGCTCGGTGAGGACGCGGCTGAACGGCACGGCGTTGCCGGCGTGGCCCTTCGCGACGCCGGTGGCGCTGCTCGAGAGCAGGATGCGGTCGAGGTGGCCGGCGTCGATGAGCTCGGCGACGAGCGCCACCCGCTCGGCGTCGCCGACGTGCTCGTCGTCGTCGAGGCCGACGTGGTCGACGGCGACGAAGGCGCCGCGGCGGGCGACCTCGAGGTGGGCGCCGGC
>JBAZPY010000341.1:0-2828 GCA_041645515.1 Agrococcus sp. | reverse complement strand
GAGGCCAGTGGGCGCGAGGCCCGCGATGAAGTCGACCGCAGCGGTGGTGCCGGCCATCAGCTCGTAGGGCAGGGTGCCGAGCTCGAAGCGCTCCGGCACGGCGTCGCTCGACGGCAGCAGCTTGTCGGGGGAGAGTGACTCCAGCAGCGCAGGCTCGGCGATCAGCACCGCGCAGTGCGGGCCGAAGAACTTGTAGGGCGAGCAGACGAAGAGGTCGGCGCCCATCGCCGTGACGTCGACGGCCGTGTGCGCCGCGTAGTGCACCCCGTCGACGTGGACGAGCGCCCCGACCTCGTGCGCGCGGCGCGCGATGCGCGCGACGTCGGGCTTCGTCCCCAGGAGGTTGGATGCGCCGGTGACGGCGACGAGCCGCGTGCGGTCGGTGATGACGGCGTTCAGGTCGCCGAGGTCGAGGTCGGCCGTGGCGGGGTCGAGGCGGAGCCAGCGCACGGTGGCGCCCACGGCATCCGCAGCCTGGATCCACGGCCGCACGTTGGCGTCGTGGTCGAGCTGCGACACGACCACCTCGTCGCCGGCCGCCCACGTCTTCGCGAGCGCGCGCGAGACGTCGTACGTGAGCTGTGTCGCGCTGCGGCCGTAGACGACGCCCTCCGCGCTGCCGCCGAGGAGGTCGGCGATCGCGGCACGGAAGCCGGCGACGACGTCATCGGCGTTGCGCTCGCTCTGCATCACCCGCCCGCGGTTCGACAGCGGCGCCGTGATCGTGCGTGCGATCGCCTCGCCGACGACCGCGGGCGTCTGCGTGCCGCCCGGGCCGTCGAAGTGGGCGATGCCCGAGGCGAGCGAGGGGAACTGGGCGCGCAGCGCGGCGACGTCGAGGGTCATGGTGCTCCTGGGGTCCGTGGGTCGACGTCAGGCTACGGTGCCGTCACCTACGCTCGGAGGGTGGCGCGCAGGGGCATCCACGTCGAGATCTGCATCGACGCGGATCCGGAGGCCGTCTGGGCGCTGACCCAGGACCCGCATCGGCACGGCCGCTGGGACCTGCGGTTCTCCCGGATCGTGCCGGACGGCGAGACCGACGCGGGCGCATCCCGCTTCACCTACACGCGGCGGGTGCCGCTGCACACCATCGCCGGGGTCGGTGTGAGCCTCGGTGAGCGGTCGCGATCCGACGGCACGCGCACGTCGGCGCTGCGGTTCTCGAGCGCCGACCCGCTGTCGCCCATCCGCGAGGGGCGCGGCTACTGGCGGTACGTCGCCGCGGACGGCGGCACGCGCTTCAGCACCGGCTACGACTACGAGCCGGGCTGGGGACGCGCGCTGGACCTGCTCGTGCGGCCGCTGCTCGGCTGGGCCACGGCGTGGAGCTTCGACCGCCTGCGCATCTGGCTCGAGCGCGGGGAGGCGCCCGAGCAGTGGCCGCTGCGCAGCGTGCTGTGGGTGTGGCGACCCGAGCGCCCGCGAGCCGGCCGCTGCCTGCGCGAGCCGCGAGGGGCTCGCCGCGCCGATCACCTGCAGGACGCGCCCGCCGCGCTCGCGACGCTGCCGGAACCGGTGCCGCATCCGCTGCGGCCGCGTCCGGAGCGCGCGGTGCGTCCTGAGTGCGCGCCGTGACGTCGATGTTCGCCGCTGCGCTGGGACCCGACTTCGAGCGCCTGCACCCGATGCTGCAGCGGCGCTTCGGAGTGGGCCTCGAGTCGGGGGAGGCGTGCATCGGCACGGGCGTGATGACGAGCGTGCGCCGCGGCCCGTGGTGGACGGTGCCCTTCCTGCAGCTCGGCCGGCTGCGGAACATCCTCGTGCCGGATGTGGGCGACGACGTGCCCTTCCGCATCGAGAACTACCCGTACCGCGACCCGTTCGGGCGGGAGACCGTGACCTTCGTGCGCGAGTACGACATCCGGGGCCGCCGGCGACGGTTCGACGCGACCATGGTGCTGGACGGTGACCGCATCGTCGACTACCTCGGCACGCACCAGCACCTCGCCGTCGATCTCGATCTCGCGGTCGACGACGATGGCGCGCTGCTGCTGACGTCGGATGCGCAGCGCTTCTACGAGGGTCCCGTCGCGTTCCGCTTCCCGATGTGGGCGAGCGGCCGGGCGAGGCTCCGCGAGCGCTTCGACGAGCGCGACGGCAGGTTCCACATCGATCTCGAGGTGCACCACGAGCGATTCGGCTTCCTGTTCGGCTACCGAGGCGAGTTCGACTGCGAGTGGATGCCGGTCACGGATGCGCCGGAGCGGCTCAAGCCGCGCCGCCACGAAGCGCGCTCGTGAGCCGCGGGGCGTCAGGGGCGGTTGCCGTTCCCGCCGCCGCCGTTCCCGTTCCCGCCGCCGTTCCCGCCGCCGTTCCCGCCGCCGTTCCCGCCGCCGTTCCCGTTCCCGCCGTTGCCGCCGTTCCCGTTCCCGCCGTTGCCACCGTTCCCGTTCCCGTTGCCCTCGTTGCCGGTGTCCGTGTCGACCACGGGTTCCTCGACCACGGGTGCCTCCACCACCGGCGCATCGACCACCGGTTCCTCGGCCGCGGGCTCCTCGACCACAGGTGCCGGCGTGCTGGTCTCGACGGGGGCCGGTGTGGGGTCGGCCGCGGGGGCGGACGTCTCGACCACCTTCGGGGCGACGGTCGGCTCGTTCGGCGTCCCCTGCAGGGTGGACGCGGCGATCGCGGCGATGATCGCGATCCCCGCTGCGGCTCCGCCCAGCAGGGCGAGGCGCCGACGGCGTGGACGCGATGCCGCCGCCGGCGGCACGTCGGTCGCAGGGGGTGGCCCGTCCGCGACGGCAGGCGCGGTGTCGGCGGTCCTCGCCGCGGCGGCGTCCGCCGAGGTGGGGAGCAGCGCGGTCGCCGTCGCGGCCGACGCG
>JBAZPY010000340.1:0-2839 GCA_041645515.1 Agrococcus sp. | reverse complement strand
GTCGACGCGGGACCGCCGGGGCCGCCCAGCACGTGCCGGCGGGCGATCGAGACGAGGTCGCCGAGCACGGCGGAGGCCGTCTCGGGACCGCCGGCGCCCGCGCCGTAGAACATCAGGTCGCCGGCCGCCTCCGCGGTGACGAAGATGGCGTTCTTCGCCTCGTGCACGGCGGCGAGCGGATGCGTCGCGGGCAGCGAGACGGGATGCACGCGGGCCGAGACGCGGTCGCCGTCCTCGCCGGGCATCCGCTCGCAGATGGCGACGAGCTTGAGCACCCGGCCGGTGCGCTCCGCCTGCTGCACCATGGCGTCCGTGACGCCGGTGATGCCCTCGCGGTGCACGAGCTCGCCCGGCACGGCGGTGTGGAAGGCGAGCGACGCGAGGATCGTCGCCTTCGACGCGGCGTCGAAGCCCTCGATGTCGGCGGTCGGGTCGGCCTCGGCGTAGCCGAGCTCGGTCGCCACGGCGAGCGCGTCGACGAGCGACGAGCCGTCGGTGTGCATCCGGTCGAGGATGAAGTTCGTCGTGCCGTTCACGATGCCCATGACGCGGGTGACGCGGTCGCCGGCGAGCGACTGCTCGAGCGGCCGGATGATGGGGATGGCGCCGCCGACGGCAGCCTCGTAGGCGACCTGGGCGCCGACCACCTCGGCGGCGTCGAAGAGCTCGGGGCCGTGCGCGGCGACGAGCGCCTTGTTGGCGGTGACGATGTCGGCGCCGGCGGCGAGCGCGTCGAGCAGCAGCGTGCGGGCCGGCTCGATGCCGCCGAGCAGCTCGACGACGATGTCGGCGCCCGCGACGAGCGTCTCGAGGTCGCTCGTCATGAGCTCGCGCGGCAGGTCGACGTCGCGCGCCGCGTCGGGGTCGCGCACGCCGATGCCGATGAGCTCGAGCGGCGCGCCCACCCGGGCGGCCAGCTCGTCGGCGTGCTCGAGCAGCAGGCGGGCGACCTGCGACCCGACGCTGCCGGCCCCGAGCAGGGCGATGCGGAGGCTCCGATACGAGTTCATGCGTCTCCGTTGCTGTCTGCGGCGGTGCCGCTGCCTGCCGTGAAGCCGGTGTCGCGGGCGAGCAGGTCGTCGATCGACTCGCGCCGCACGAGCTCGCGCACGGCGCCGTCGCGCACGGCGAGCACCGGCGGGCGGGGGGTCACGTTGTAGTTCGAGGCGAGGGCGTGGCAGTAGGCGCCGGTCGCCGCGACGGCGAGCAGGTCGCCGGGCGCGACGTCCTCGGGCAGCCACTCGGCGTCGACGACGATGTCGCCCGACTCGCAGTGGTGGCCCGCGACGCGAGTGAGCGCCGCGGCCGCGGCGGATGCCCTGCTCGCGATCCTCGCCGAGTACTGCGCGCCGTACAGGGCGGGCCTGGGGTTGTCGCCCATCCCGCCGTCGACCGACACGTACGCGCGCGTGCCCGCGTCGAGGCGCACGGGCTTCACGGTGCCGACCGTGTAGACGGTGACGCCGGCCGGGCCGACGATCCAGCGGCCGGGCTCGATCGCGATGCGGGGCACGGGCACGCCGAGCTCGTCTGCGGCGGCGCGCACGGCGTCGGCGAGCGACGCGGCGATCCGCTCGATCGGCTCGGGCCGGTCAGCGGCCGTGTAGGCGATGCCGAAGCCGCCGCCGAGGTTGAGCTCGGCGAGCGGCTCGGACGCGCCCAGCTCGGCGTGCAGCGCGAGCATGCGGCGCGCCGACTCGGCGAAGCCGCTCGCGTCGAAGATCTGCGAGCCGATGTGCGTGTGGAGGCCGACGAGCTCGAGGCTCGGCAGCTCGCGGATGCGCGCGACGAGCGCGGGCGCCTCGTCGACGGGCACGCCGAACTTCTGGTCCTCGTGGCTCGTGGCGAGGAACTCGTGCGTCGACGCGTGCACGCCGACGGAGATGCGCAGCCGCACGCGCTGCACACGGCCCGCGCGCTCTGCGGAAGACGCGACCCGCTCGGCCTCGATCGGCGAGTCGAGCACGAACGTGCCGATGCCGGCGGCGACGCCCGCGTCGATCTCGGCGAGGCTCTTGTTGTTGCCGTGGAAGCCGATCGCCTCGGGCTCGACGCCCGCGCGCAGCGCGACGGCGAGCTCGCCGCCCGTGCACACGTCGATGCGGAGCCCTTCGGCGCGCATCCAGCGGGCGACGTCGGCGGTGAGCAGCGCCTTGCCGGCGTAGTAGACGTCGACCGCGGAGAACGCGGCCTCGAAGGCCTCGCGGATGCGGCGGGCCCGACCGCGCGCGACCGTCTCGTCGACGAGCAGGAAGGGGGTGCCGTGCTGGGCGGCGATGTCGCGCACGTCGGCGCCGCCGATGCGCAGGGCGCCGTCGGCGCGCTCGGTGCCCGCCGGCCACACGCCGTCGGCGAGGGCGTTCGGGTCGCTCGCGTCGAGCAGCTGCGGGGCGAGCGGATGCGGCACGGGACTCCGTCCGTGTGAGATTCGGTGGGCAGGCGCTCCAGAGCGCCGCGGCGTCGGCGCTTGTGGCGCTGCCTCCATCTTAGGAGGCCGCGCATGGCGGCTCCGCCCGCTCCCGGGCGCCCGCTCGCGCTCACGGGGAGAGGCGATGCGCGCATCCGGCCACGAGCGGAGGCGATTCCGGCCGCTTGCGGTGGGAGCGCCTCCGCTGGTGAGGTGCCCTACGGTGGCGTGCGTGCCCACTCCACCCGCGACCTGGTTCGAGCGCGACCCGCTCGAGCTGGCACCGCTGCTGCTCGGCGGCGTGCTGCGTCGGGCGGATGCGGCGGGCACGGTGGCGCTGCGCCTCACGGAGGTCGAGGCGTACCGCGGCGCCGACGATCCAGGCGCCCACACCTTCCGCGGCAAGACAGCCCGGAACGCGACGATGTTCGG
>JBAZPY010000339.1:0-2853 GCA_041645515.1 Agrococcus sp. | reverse complement strand
CGATCTGCGCCTCGTGCTCGAGCGCGAGGCAGGAGACGACCACGAGCGGCGCCGCTGCCAGCTCTTCGCCCAGCCCCTCGAGGTCGACGAAGCGCCGCAGTCCCGCATCGTTGAACTCGTAGCGCATGGTGCCGCCGTCGCGCACGGCGGTCGCGACCGCGGTGCCGTGCGGGGCGGCTGTGGCGATCAGCTCGACGCCGTGCCCTTCGCAGTGCGCGCGCACCTGGTCGCCGGGAGCGTCGTCGCCGACCATCGCGATGAGCGTCGACGGCACGCCGAGGCGAGCGAGCCCGACCGCGACGTTGAGCGCGGCGCCGCCGACGTGCGCGCTGCCGTCGACCTCGTCGACGAGGGCATCGCCGATGACGACGACGCGACCGCTCATCGGGTCACTTGCCCTTCGCGGCCTTCTTCAGCTCGCGCTCGAGCTCGTCCTGACGGATGCCCTCCTCGCGCTGGGCGACCGCGCCGATGGCGAGCGCCACGCCGATGCCCCAGCTGGCCCAGAGCAGCGCCAGGCGCCAGTCCTTCGGGCCCTGACGGGTTGCCTTCAGCACGCCGAGCCCGCCTGCGAGCGACCCCAGCACGCCGGCATTGAACAGGTATTTGCGCATCATGGCGCCCAACCTAGCGCCGCCGCCTGCGAACCGGCATCCTGACCGCTCGGTCGACTTCTGACCGATCGGTCAGTATGCTCGCCTCCGTGACCACTCGCGACACCCTCGTCCAGGCCGCGCTCGAGCGCTTCGCGCGGTTCGGCTACCTCGGCACGTCGATCCAGCAGATCGCCGACGACGTGGGCACCTCGAAGTCGTCGGTGCTCTACCACTTCGACTCGAAGGAGGCGCTGCTCGAGGCCGCGATGGCACCGGCGCTCGACGCGCTGTCGGCGCTCGTCGAAGCGCTGCCCGAGCTGCGCGACGACAAGGTCGCCGCGGCGCCGACGCTCGTCACCGGCTTCGTCGACGCGCTCATGCAGCACAGCGCCGCCGTCTCGATCTTCATCAGCCAGCGCGGCGCGCTGCAGGAGGTGCCGGTCATCCAGCGCGGGAACGCGATCGTCGACGCGATCGCCCGCACGCTCGTGCTCGAGGCTCCCTCGACGCGCGTGCTGACGCGGCTCTCGATCGGCCTCGCGGGCGTCGCCTTCATCCTCGGCGACTCGCTGGACGCGGCGCACGAGCACCCCGACCCGGCCGAGATGCGCGAGATCTTCATCGACACCCTGCTCGAGCTGTGCATGCCCGCGGACGCCCGCGCTGCCGGGACGGTCGCCTGATGGCCACCTGGCTCTCCCGCGTCGGCGCCGCGTCGATGCGCCGCGCCTGGCTCGTCATCGTCGCGTGGGCCGCGATCCTCGGCGGCGTCCTCGGCGGCGCCCTCGCGCTCGGCCCCGACATGCAGGAGTCGTTCGCGATCCCCGGCACCGAGTCGCAGCAGGCGCTCGATCGCCTCGGCAGCGTCTTCCCGCAGGTCGCGGGCTCGAGCGTGCAGGTCGTCTACCGGGCGCCCGAAGGCGAGCGCATCGAGGACCACCGAGCGGCGATCGAACTGCAGGCGACCGAGATCGACGCGATCGACGACGTCGCGAGCGTGCTCGAGCCGTGGAGCGAGTTCGCCTCCGAGCAGATCTCGGCGGACGGCGGATTCGCCTACACGCAGGTGCAGTTCGAGCCGCAGGGCTCCGGCGTCACGCCCGCCGGCCTCGACGACCTGGTGGCGACGGCGGATGCCGCGCGTGCCGACGGCCTGACCGTCGAGTTCGGCGGCCAGGCGTTCCAGGCGACGAGCGTGCCGGTCTCGTGGGTCGAGGGTCTCGGCGTCGTCTTCGCCGGCGTCGTGCTCTTCGTCACGTTCTGGTCGTTCCTCGCCGCCGGCCTGCCGCTCGTGACGGCGCTCGTCGGGGTCGGCATCACCATGGGCGGCGTGCTGGGCGCGTCCGCGCTCGTGACGGTGTCGAACTCCGCCCCGCTCATGGCGCTCATGATCGGCCTCGCGGTCGGCATCGACTACGCGCTCTTCATCCTCTCCAAGCACCGCACCCAGCTCGCTCGCGGGATGGGCGTCGTCGAGTCCGGCTCGCTCGCCGTCGGCACGGCGGGCACGGCCGTGCTGTTCGCCGGCCTCACGGTGGTGATCGCGCTCGTCGGGCTGCTGATCGTCGGCATCCCGTTCCTCTCGGTGATGGGCATCGGCGCGGCCGCGTCCGTCGCGATCGCGGTCGCCGCCGCCGTGACGCTGCTGCCCGCGATCATGGCGCTGCTCGGGGAGCGGCTGCGGCCGAAGTCCGGCAGCCGCGCGGCGCGGCTCGCCGAGCGCGACGTCGACACGGCCCCGACGCTCGGGATGCGGTGGGTCACCGGCATCACGAAGCGGCCGGTGCTGGCGATCGTCGGCGTGCTCGCCGTCGTCGGCGTCGCCGCCGTCCCGGCCGCGAGCCTCGAGCTCGCGCTGCCGGACAACGGCCGCGAGGAGCGCGGGAGCACGCAGCGCATCGCCTACGACCTGCTCCAGGAGGGCTTCGGCGAGGGCACGACGGGCCCGCTCGTCGTGATGGCCGACATCACGCAGGTCACCGACATCCTCGGCGTCCTGGACGAAATCTCGGCCGACCTCGAGCAGATCCCGGGCGTCGACCGCATCGGCAGCGCCTTCCCGGACGAGACGGCCGACACCGCGATCATCCAGGTGATCGCCGAGACCGGCCCCACCGACCGGGCGACCGCGGAGCTCGTCCGCGCCATCCGTGCGGCGGCCCCCGAGATCGAGGCGGCGCACGGCACCCCCATCTTCGTCACCGGCTCGACTGCGGTGCAGATCGACGTGTCGCAGCGGCTGCAGGATGCGCTGCTG
>JBAZPY010000338.1:0-2858 GCA_041645515.1 Agrococcus sp. | reverse complement strand
GCGTGCAGGTCGACGATCGAGAAGAACGCCTCGTTGTCGTCCTGCATCCTGCGCCACTGCTGCAGCGCGCCGATGTAGTTGCCGAGGTGGAGCGAGCCCGACGAGGGCTGCATCCCGGAGTAGAGCCGGGGCTTGGTCATGATCTGCTTCCAGTCCGAGTGATCACAGGTGGTAGTCGACGATGACGGGCGCGTGATCGGACCATCGCGTGTCCCACGCGCTCGCGCGGTCGATGCGGTAGTCGCGCGCGGTCGCCGCGAGCGCCGGCGAGGCCATGTGGTAGTCGATGCGCCAGCCGGTGTCGGTGTCGAACGCCTTGCCGCGCTGCGACCACCAGGTGTAGGGGCCGTCGACGTCCGGATGCGCGGCGCGGCCGACGTCGACCCAGCCGTGGCCGCGGCCCCGCTTGCCGTCGACGGCGGTGACCATGCCGGTGCCGAAGAAGCGGTCGAAGTAGCTGCGCTCTTCGGGCAGGAAGCCGGCGGTCTTCTGGTTGCCCTTCCAGTTCTTGATGTCGAGCGGGGTGTGGCCGACGTTGAAGTCGCCCATCACGACGGCGTGCTCGGTGTGCGCGCGCAGCTGCGGCAGGCGCTTGGCCATGGAGTCGAGGAAGCGGTACTTGTCGTCCTGCTTCTGGCTGCCGACCTCGCCGCCGGAGTGCACGTAGGCCGAGACGACCGTCAGCAGCGTCTCGCCGATGAGGAAGTCGGCCTCGAGCCAGCGCCCCTTCGTGTCGAAGGTCTTCAGGCCGATGTCGGTGCGGTGCTCGAAGGAGGGCTCGCGCGACAGCACGGCGACGCCGGCCCGCCCCTTCGCGGTCGCGGGGTCGTGCAGCACGTGCCAGCCGGGCACGAGCGGCAGCAGGTCCTCGTCGAGCGCCCGCACCTCCTGCAGCGCGACGATGTCGAAGCCGCCCGCCTCGAGCCACTCGCCCATGCCCTTGCGGAAGGCGGCGCGCACGCCGTTGACGTTGACGGAGGCGATGCGGACCATGCGATCGAGCCTACCGAGCGCCGGCGACTCGCTCGTCCTCAGCGGTGCTTGGCGAGGCGCTTGTGCAGCTGCACGGCGTCTCCGCCTTCGGCGCGGTTGGCCTGCACCTCGGCGAGCAGCACCTTCGCCTCCTCCTTCGTCAGCCTCGCGTCGATGCCGCCCGCCTCCACGAGCCGCGTGTACGCGCGACCGGTCGGGCCGACCGCGACGAACGACAGGGCGAGCAGCAGGATCTGCATGATGAAGCCGAGCCAGATGAGGATGATGACCGGCGCGGCGATGCCGGCGAGCAGCGGGTTGTTCTCGACGCCGCGGAACAGTCCCGTCGCCAGCAGCTTGAGCGCGAAGAACGCGAGGGCGCAGACGGCGGCCGCCGGCACGATCTGCTTGGCGGGCAGGCGCAGGCGCCCGCCGAAGCGGTAGAGGAGCAGCACGATCGAGGTGTCGAGCAGCAGCTGCATGACGAAGCCGGCCACCTGCCCCGCCCACCCGAGCCCGAGCGCGTCGGCCAGCGCCTGCGTCACCACCAGCAGGCCCGAGGAGACGACGACCAGCAGGCCGATGCCCACCGCGACCGCGAGATCGCCGAGCTTCAGCAGCAGGAAGTTCGACCGCGGAGCGCCGAGCTCGAACATCGCCCGGAAGCTCTCGCGGCTGACCGCGATCCAGGCGATCGCGGTGAAGAGGATCGATACGGCCGCGATGGCGCCCGCCCAGCCGACGATGCTCGACTGCGTCAGCTGCTCGACGTCGAGGGCGCCGTTCTCGCCGATCAGCCCGGGGATCGACGAGGCGATCGACTCGATGACGGCGTCGCGCAGCTGGACGTTGCCGCCCAGCACGGCCATGAACACGGCGAAGGCGACGAACAGCGCGGCGAAGAGCGACAGGAACGCCTGGAGCGTCATGCCTTGGGCGAGCACCGGCCCGCGCTCCTCGGTGTAGCGCTGCCACGCCCGCATGGGCCTCGACCGCATCAGCCTGTCGATCAGAGCCTTCATGCCCGCCTCTCTCGCCGCATGGCGGCTCCCGGGTGGCCCAGCGTAGTGTGACGGCATGAGTGCG
This sequence comes from Agrococcus sp., assembly GCA_041645515.1. GTDB lineage: Bacteria > Actinomycetota > Actinomycetes > Actinomycetales > Microbacteriaceae > Agrococcus. The sequence goes on along the minus strand of JBAZPY010000338.1, from coordinate 800 downwards.
CTCTCAGGGGTCGGGGTCGGACGCGGCATCGCTGCCGCGAAGGTGCTGAAGATGCCGGAGCCGTTGGCGCCGCCCAGCGACGAGCCGCTGGCCGGCGACGTCGACGGCGAGCACGAGCGGGTGCGCACGGCGCTGGATGCCGTCGCCGCCGAGCTCAACGCTCGGGCGGCGATCGCGGGCGGAGACGCCCAGCAGGTGCTCGAGGCTGCCGCGCTGATGGCGCAGGACCCGGCCATCCTCGACGACGTCCGCGCGCGGCTCGAGCGCGGGACCAACGCCGAGATGGCGACCTGGGGTGCGTACGCGGCGTTCCGGGAGATGCTGACGGCGATGGGCGGCTACATGGCCGAGCGCGCCACGGACCTCGACGACGTCGCCCAGCGTGTCGTCGCTCGCCTGCGCGGCGTCGCCGCGCCCGGCGTGCCGCTGTCGGACGAGCCGTTCATCCTCGTCGCCCGCGACCTCGCGCCCGCCGACACGGTCACCCTCGACCTCGAGAAGACCCTCGCCCTGGTCACCCAGGAGGGCGGACCCACGAGCCACACCGCGATCCTCGCGCGCTCGAAGTCGCTGCCGGCGGTCGTCGGCGTGGTCGGGCTGCTCGCGGCGGTCGCCGACGGCCAGCGGGCCGTCGTCGACGCCCGGGCCGGCACGATCGAGCTCGACCCGGACGACGCGGCCGTGGCGGCCGCGGAGGCCGAGCGCACGGCGCGGCAGTCCGCCGCATCCGCCCCCATCACGCCCGGCGCGCTCGCCGACGGCCACCCGGTGCCGCTCATGGCCAACGTCGGGTCGCCGAA
>JBAZPY010000337.1:0-2867 GCA_041645515.1 Agrococcus sp. | reverse complement strand
CGTCGGCGCGCTCGTCGCGGACGAGGTGCACGCGCTGCTCGAGCGCCGGCCGGACGCCGTGCTGGGGCTCGCGACCGGCTCGAGCCCGCTGAGCGTCTACGACGAGCTGGTGCGCAGAGTTGAAGAGGGCCGGCTCTCGTTCGCGCGGGCACGCGGCTTCATGCTCGACGAGTACGTCGGCCTGCCGGCCGACGATCCGCGCTCGTATCGGGCCGTGATCGACGCAGAGCTCGCCTCCCGCGTCGACTTCGCGCCGGGCGCCGTCCGGGGGCCCGACGGGACCGCCGAGGACCTGGTCGCCGCCTGCCTCGAGTACGAGCGGGCCATCGTCGACGCCGGCGGCATCGACCTGCAGATCCTCGGCGTCGGCACCGCGGGCCACATCGCGTTCAACGAGCCCTCGTCGTCGATGACGTCGCGCACTCGCATCAAGACCCTGACCCTGCAGACGCGGCAGGACAACGCGCGCTTCTTCGGCGGCGACGTGGACGCCGTGCCGCGCCACTGCCTCACGCAGGGCCTCGGCACCATCCTGGACTCCCGCCACGCGATCGTCATCGCCACCGGCGCCAGGAAGGCCGTCGCGGTGCGCGAGATGGTGGAGGGGGCGATCTCGGCGCGCTGGCCGTGCACCGCGCTGCAGCTGCACCCCAAGGCGACGGTCGTCATCGATGCCGCGGCGGCGTCCGAGCTCGAGCTGGCCGACTACTACCGCGAGGTGCAGGAGCACCGCGACGCCGTGGGGTGAGGCTGGGCCCCGCGGCGGTGCACGGGCATGGCGCGAGGCTACGCGAGGCGAGCGGCGCGGAGCCTCGCGCGCTCGGCGGGTTCCAGCCGTTCGGTCGCGAACCGCAGCGCGATGGCGGTCATGCGGGGGGCCTCCCGCTCCAGCACGTCGACGAGCAGCGGCTCGTCGACCTTGCCGACCTCGCGGAGCAGCGCTCCGACCGTGCGCTGCAGCTGCTCGGCGGGCGACGCGAGCATCCCGGTCGCGAGCCGCACCGCATCCGCCGTCTCGCGATGCCGCACGAGCGTGAGCGTCGCCATCAGGGCGCTGCGCTGCCGGAGCGGATCGCCCGACGCGGCCAGATCGTCGAGCGCGCCCCGGTCGCCCCGGAGCACCGCGCGCCCGAGCACGTACGGCGCGGCGAGATCGACGAGGTCCCACGAGACGACCCGGTCGTGCTCCTCGAGGTAGAGCGCGACCGCGGCGTCGAGCCACGGGACGCCGGCTCGCGACCGCTTCGCGCGGCGCCCGAGCGCGCTGAGCGCGAGCACGCGCGCCTCGTGCTCGGGCCGCCGGAGCAGGGCTCGCACGTGGTCGAGCGCCAGGTCGAGATGCTCGTCCGCGAGCGCGAACACGTCGCCCATGCGGACGCCGAGGATCACCGTCTCCGTGCGGTCGGCGAGCGCGCGCTCGAGGTCGGCGCGCCGCTCGACGGTGGCCATCCCGGCCAGCCGCTCGACCAGCGCGTCGACCGTCGACTCCCGGGGCGCCGTCACGCAGGCATCGTGCATCGCGGCCAGCCGACGCACAAGGGACGCAGATGCCCCGGGGGTATGGTCCCCGTCGTACCCCAACTGGAAGGAGCACAGCCATGGCTGACATCACCGGCAAGAAGGTCGCGTTCGTCCTGACGGACGGCTTCGAGGACTCCGAGCTCACCAGCCCCTGGGAGGCGGTGCAGGGTGCCGGCGCGCTGCCGACCCTCGTCGCGCCGAAGGACGGCCAGGTCGAGGGCAAGAACGGGCACACCCAGGCGGTCGACGCGCTCGCGAAGGACGCCAGGGCATCCGACTTCGACGCCCTGGTGCTGCCGGGCGGCGTCGTGAACGCCGATCATCTGCGGATGGACGACGACGCGGTGGCGCTCGTCAAGGGCTTCGTGGAAGCGGGCAGGCCGATCGGCGTGATCTGCCACGGCGCCTGGATCCTCATCGAGGCGGGCGGCGTGGAAGGGCGTCGGATCACGAGCTACCCGAGCCTCAGGACCGACCTCCGCAACGCGGGCGCCGATTGGGTCGACGAGGAGGTCGTGACCGACAGCGGCCTGGTCTCGAGCCGCACCCCTGACGACCTGCCCGCGTTCAACGCGAAGATCGTCGAGGAGTTCGCGGAGGGCGTGCACTCGAGCTGACGCCCTACAAGGCTCGCCCCATGGACGAGCGAGCACGAGTGCGAGCGCTGCGACGCGCGTCCATCGTCGTCGCAGCGCTCAACCTCGGCTACTTCTTCGTCGAGGTGACGGTCGCCCTCGCCATCGGCTCGGTGTCGCTGCTCGCCGACAGCGCGGACTTCCTCGAGGACACCGCGATCAACCTGCTCATCGTCATCGCGCTGGGCTGGTCGCTCGGCGCGCAGGCGATCGCCGGCCGGGTGATGGCGGGCGTCATCCTCGTCCCGGCGGCGGTCGCGGCATGGCAGGTCGTTGCGAAGGCCTTCGACCCCACGCCGCCGGATGTGCCGCTCCTCACGGTGACGGCGGGAGGGGCCGCCATCGTCAACCTCGTGAGCGCGCTCGTGCTCGCCAGGGTGCGGCGCTCGAGCGGCTCACTGTCGAAGGGCGCCTTCCTCTCGGCCCGGAACGACGTGATCGTGAACCTGCTGATCATCGCGATGGGGCTCGTGACGCTCTGGACCGGCAGCGGCTGGCCGGACATCGCGCTCGGCGCGGTCATCACCCTGCTCGCCGCGCACGCGGCCTGGGAGGTGTGGGAGGCGGCGGGCGAGGAGCGGCTCGCCGCGAGGGCGCTCGCGGGCGAAGCGATCGACTGAGCGCGGGCTCAGTCGTCCAGCCACCCGAGCTCTCGCGCGACCGCAGCCAGCGAGGTGAACAGGTGCGCGTTGACGTCGAGCCCCAGTTGGC
>JBAZPY010000336.1:0-2876 GCA_041645515.1 Agrococcus sp. | reverse complement strand
GGGCGACCGAGGACCAGCTCACGCGCGACGTGGAGCGGCTCACGCGCCAGTGGGAGCGCATCCAGCAGCAGGTGAAGACGGGCACCGCCCCGCAGCGCCTGCACGCCGAGCCCGACCTGCTCGTGAAGATCGTGCGCGACGTGTTCAACGAGGACTTCCACAAGCTCGTCATCCAGGGCTCCGAGGCGCTCACCACAATCCGCGAGTACCTCGAGGCCATCGCGCCCGATCTGCTCGACCGGGTCGAGGCCTACGAGGGCACCGACGACCCCTTCTCGCACTTCCGCATCTCCGAGCAGATCGACAAGGCGCTCGACCGCAAGGTGTGGCTGCCCTCCGGCGGCTCGCTCGTGATCGACCGCACCGAGGCCATGACGGTCGTCGACGTCAACACCGGTCGCTTCGTCGGCGCCGGCGGCAACCTCGAGGAGACGGTCACCAAGAACAACATCGAGGCGGCCGAGGAGATCGTCCGCCAGCTTCGCCTGCGCGACATCGGCGGCATCATCGTGATCGACTTCATCGACATGGTGCTCGAGTCGAACCGCGACCTCGTGCAGCGCCGCCTGATCGAGTGCCTCAGCCGCGACCGCACCAAGCACCAGGTGGCAGAGGTCACGAGCCTCGGCCTCGTGCAGATGACGCGCAAGAAGCTCGGCCTGGGGCTCCTCGAGTCGTACTCCGAGCAGTGCGAGGTCTGCGCCGGCCGCGGCGTGATCGTGCACCACGAGCCCATCTCGAAGCCGCAGCGCCAGCAGCAGGCCGAGAACGGCGGCGGCAACGGCCGCAGCCGTCGCGGCGGCCGCGGCAAGCAGTCGGAGTCGCAGCAGCCCGAGCAGCACCAGCACCAGCAGCCCACCGGCGGCACCCACGCGATCACCGAGGACCTCCGCAAGGGGCTCTCGCAGATCGCGGCCGCGGGCAAGGGCAAGCCGGAGGGCGAGCAGCACGGCGGCCAGGCGGACGGCCAGGCGAGCAGCCAGACCGGCGGTCAGCCGAACGGTCAGCGCAGCCAGCAGGCCGACGAGCGGCCGAGCGGCATCGTGACGCCGTCGAAGGCGGCCGTCGAGGCCGTCGCGGCCGAGCCGGTCGTGACAATCCTCGACATCCCGGTCGCGCCGGTGCAGGAGCCCGCTCCCGCGAAGGCGTCGCAGGCCGATCTCGACGGTCTGCTCGGCGGCGCGCTCGACGCGCTCTCGACCCCCGCGCCGGGCACCGGCAAGGCGGCCCGTCGCTCGCGCCGCGCCTCGTCGGGTGTCATCACCGCGAAGCCGGACGACTCCTCCCGCTGATCGAGCGGGCCCTCCGCGCTAGTCGACGGCCGGAGGGCGGCGGTCGCGCTCCTTGACGCGCAGCCCGCTCGCGATGAGCCGCCGCACGAGCTCCTTCGGGGGCACGCGCTGGGCGCCCATCGCGACGAGCGCGTCGATCCGCTCCGCCGGCACGTCGTAGTGGTCGTGGTCGAAGCCGCGCGCCGGGATCCCGGCCTCCCTCGCGAACGCGTGCAGCTCGTCGAGCGAGGCATCGCTCACCAGGTGCGCCCACATCGTGCCGTGGTTCGGCCAGAGCGGCTCGTCGACCAGGATCGCCATCCGCCAACGGTAGTGCGCGCCACGCAGGCCCCGGCCATGTTGACCGACGGCGCCGGGAGCCTGTATCGTTGTTCGCTGGCGCAAGTCGCGGCTCCGCGCGCGCCACAAGCTTCGTCCCGGCTGGGCCGGGAGTCGTTCCAACAGTGAGGATCCAACGTGGTGTACGCAATCGTGCGCGCCGGCGGTCGGCAGGAGAAGGTCGAGGTGGGCACCGTGCTCGTCGTCGACCGCATCGCCGGCGATGACAACGGCAACGTCGAGCTCGCCCCCGTGCTGCTCGTCGACGGCGACAAGGTGACGACCGACGTCGACGCCCTCGCGAAGGTCAAGATCACGGCCGAGGTCGTGACCGACCTGCGCGGCCCGAAGATCCGCATCCAGCACTACCGCAACAAGACCGGCTACAAGCGCCGCATGGGCCACCGCTCGGAGCTCACGCGCCTCAAGGTCACCGAGATCAAGTAAGGGGCCCCAGACATGGCACACAAGAAGGGCGCATCGTCCACCCGCAACGGCCGTGACTCGAACGCGCAGCGCCTCGGCGTGAAGCGCTTCGGCGGCCAGGTCGTCAAGGCCGGCGAGATCATCGTCCGCCAGCGCGGCACCCACTTCCACCCCGGCGCGAACGTCGGCCGCGGTGGAGACGACACGCTGTTCGCCCTCGAGGCCGGCGCCGTCGAGTTCGGTCAGAAGGGCGGCCGCAAGGTCGTCAACATTGTCGCCGCAGGCTGACGAACACAGACACCCGATGAACGGGGCGGGCTTCGGCTCGCCCCGTTCTCGCATCGAAGGAGACAGTTCATGGCGACATTCGTCGACCAGGTGACGCTGCACCTGCGCGCAGGGCACGGCGGTCACGGCTGTGTCTCCGTCAAGCGCGAGAAGTTCAAGCCCCTCGGCGGCCCCGACGGCGGCAACGGCGGCAACGGCGGCGACATCGTGCTCGTCGCCGACCCGCAGGTGACGACGCTGCTCGGCTACCACCGCGCGCCGCACCGCTCGAGCGAGAACGGCCAGCCCGGCCAGGGCGACCACAAGGCCGGCACCTCCGGCAGCGACCTCGAGCTGCCCGTGCCGGTCGGCACCGTGGTGACGGATGCCTCGGGCGAGCAGCTCGCCGACCTCAACCAGGCGGGCATGCGGCTCGTCGTCGCCGCTGGAGGCCAGGGCGGGCTCGGCAATGCCGCGCTCTCGAGCCAGAAGCGCCGCGCACCCGGCTTCGCGCTGCTCGGCACGCCCGGCTTCGAGGGCGACGTCACCCTCGAGCTGAAGACCGTCGCCGAC
>JBAZPY010000335.1:0-2885 GCA_041645515.1 Agrococcus sp. | reverse complement strand
TCGTCGTCGCCGAGCGACCCGCGGACGCCGTGTACGACACCGACATGTCGGCGTTCTCGATCTGGGACCCCGTGCGCGACGAGGCGACCTTCGTGATCGACGAGGCGGTGTGGGGCGCGGGATGGTTCGGCGACGACCTTGTCACCGCGTTCCAGCCCGCGGACAGCAGCTTCCGCTTCCTGCGCGCCTCGACGGGCGAGCCGGTCGCCGGCGGCCCGGTCCCGCCGACGAGCGAGCGCAGCTGGCCCAGCCCGTCCGGTGCGCGCTCCTACATGGCGATGGAGGGCGGCGCGGTCGCCGTCTTCGACGGGCAGACCGGCATCCCCATCCCGCTCCCCAACGCGCTCGAGGGCGAGCGGGTGCGCTGGATCTCGGCGAACCAGGACGACTCCATGATCGCCATCACCCGCCTGCGGGACGGCGTCTTCCAAACGGGCATCTTCGACGGTGCGACAGGCGCGCTCATCGTCGACGGCCTCGTCGGCCCGGGCACGACCGCATTCGGCGACGGTGAGCTGTTCGCCGCCGAGAACAACCGCATCACCCGCCACGACCTCGGGACCCTCGCGCTCACCGGCGCGCTGCCGGGCGCGAGGGGCGAGGTCAACGGGCTGGAGGTCGATGCCGCCGGCGCCACCCTGCTCGCGACGGCGAACGACGAGACCGTCACGCTCTACGATGTCGGGTCGGGTCGCCGGCTCGGCGATCCGATCCCCGCAGACGTGCCGCTCATCCGGCAGGGCTTCCTCCGACCCGACGGCGAGGCGTTCATCGTCAACGTCGCTGACGGCGTGCAGCTCTGGGACGCGCGGGCGCAGTCGCACTACGAGGCAGCCTGCCGCCTCGCCGGCCGCGAGCTGACCGACGAGGAGTGGCAGACCTACCTGTCGTGGTTGCCCGATCGGCAGCCGGCCTGCGCTGGCGTGCTCCGGGCGCCCTGACCCGCGCTACATCGCCGCGGTCGCCGGCTCGTCGTCCGTCGCGACGACGGTCAGCTCGTCGCCCGCCACGTCGACGTGCACGGTGCCCGACTCGAGGCCGCCGACGATCAGGTCGGCGACCCGATCCTCGACCTCGCGCTGGATGAGCCTGCGGAGCGGCCGCGCGCCGTACTGCGGCTCGTACCCGTGCTCCGCGAGCCACGTCAGCGCCGCGTCCGACACCTCGAGCCGCAGGTGCTGCGACGCGAGCCGCTCGCCGACCCGATCGAGCAGCAGCGTGACGATCTGCCGCAGCTGGGCGGGCTCGAGCTTGTGGAACAGCACGATCTCGTCGATCCGGTTGATGAGCTCCGGGCGCATCTGCTCGCGCAGCCGGCCCATCACCTTCGCCCGCAGCTCGTCGGGCGAGCCGGTGCCGTCGCCGGCCTGGAAGCCGATCGGCCCCGACTTCGAGGCGAGGAACTCGCCGCCGAGGTTGGAGGTCATGATGACGACCGTGTTGCGGAAGTCGACCGTGCGACCCTGCCCGTCGGTGAGGCGGCCGTCCTCGAGCACCTGCAGCAGCAGGTTGAAGACATCGGGGTGCGCCTTCTCGATCTCGTCGAGCAGCACCACCGAGTACGGCTGGCGCCGCACCCGCTCGGTCAGCTGGCCCGCCTCGTCGTAGCCGACGTAGCCTGGAGGGGCGCCGATGAGGCGCGCGACCGTGTGCTTCTCGCCGAACTCCGACATGTCGAAGCGCACGAGCGCCGACTCCGCGCCGAACAGGCTCGACGCGAGCGCCTTCGCGAGCTCCGTCTTGCCGACGCCGGTGGGGCCGAGGAACAGGAACGAGCCGATCGGCCGGCCGGTGTCGCCGAGCCCCGACCGCGAGCGCCGCACGGCCTTCGCGACCGCGCCCACGGCATCCTCCTGGCCGATGACGCGCTCGTGCAGCTCCTCCTCCAGGCGAGCCAATCGCGTGCGGTCGCCCTCGGTGAGCCGGGAGGCGGGGATGCCGGTGGCGCGGGAGACGACCTCGGCGATCTCCTCCTCGTCGACGACGCCGTCCTCGCCCGAGCCGGAGTCGATCGATGCCTGGATCGCCGCGATGCGGTCGCGGAGGCGAGTGGCCTCCTCGAACTCCTCGGCGGCGACGGCCTGCCGCTTCTCGTCCTCGAGGTGCTCGCGCTCCTTCGTCAGCGCGTCCACGTCGACCTTGGCGCCCAGCCGCAGCCGCAGCCGCGCGCCCGCCTGGTCGATGAGGTCGATCGCCTTGTCGGGCAGGAACCGGTCGCTGATGTAGCGGTGCGAGAGCTCGACGGCGGCGCGGATGGCCGCCGGCGTGTAGCTGACGCGGTGGTGCTCCTGGTAGGCGGACGCCAGCCCCTCGAGGATCAGCACGGCGTCCTCGACGCTCGGCTCGGCCACCATGACCGACTGGAAGCGCCGGGTGAGCGCCGCGTCCTTCTCGATGCGGCGGAACTCCGCGAGCGTGGTGGCGCCGATCATGTGCAGGTCGCCGCGCGCGAGTCGCGGCTTGAGGATGTTCGCCGCATCCATGCCGCCCTCCGCGCCGCCACCGGCGCCGAGGATCGTGTGCAGCTCGTCGATGAAGACGATGAGCTCGTCGCGGTGCTCGGTGATCTCGTCCATCGCCTTCGTGATGCGCTCCTCGAAGTCGCCGCGGTAGCGCGTGCCGGCCACCATGGCGGTGAGGTCGAGGGCGACGACGCGCTTGCCGACGAGCGACTTGGGCACGCCGCCCTCGACGATGGCGCGGGCGAGCCCCTCGACGATCGCGGTCTTGCCGACGCCGGCCTCGCCGATGAGCACGGGGTTATTCTTCGTGCGCCGGGAGAGGATCTCGATCGTCTGCTCGATCTCGTCGGCGCGGCCGATCACGGGATCGACCTTGCCGTCGCGCGCGCGGGCGGTCAGGTCGATGCCGAACTCGTCGAGCGT
>JBAZPY010000334.1:0-2885 GCA_041645515.1 Agrococcus sp. | reverse complement strand
CGTCGCGCTGCCGCGGGCGCTCGCCGCAGTGGGCGAGATCTCGCTCGCGGGCGAGATCCGCGCCGCCTCGGCGGCGAAGCGGCGCGTGGCCGAGGCCCGCAGGCTCGGCTACTCGCGGATCGTCGACGACAGCGTCGGGCTCGTCCGTGTGGCAGTCGCCGAGACCATCGCGGCGGGCCGCACGCAGGCCGAGCCGAGCCGCCTGGTGGCGGTCCCGGAGTTTTGAGTCCGTAGCGCTCAATGCGACGAAGTCGCGTTGAGCGCTGCGGACTCAAGGTCGAGTAGCCCGCGGCGAAGCCGCGCGCGTACCGAGACCCAGCAGTTCGACCCCAGCAGAACCGGTCCAGCGACCCTCAGCCCCCCTACTCCAGCACGAACTGCACGCTCTGCCTGCTGGCGTAGTCGCCCACGCGCACCGAGAGGCTGTACGCCGCCCCGCCCGCCGCGACCTGCGGCCGCTCGGCCGTGCAGGTCTCGATCGACGACGCGGTGCGGTCCCACTCGATCGGCACGGTCGACTGCGGCGCGCCGGGCTCCAGCTGCACGACGTTGTCCTGCACGTCGGCGGCGCAGTCCGACCAGCGGTAGACGACCTGGTCGCCGCTGCGGATCTCGTACTCCTGCACCGTCGTGCCGGCGTTGAGCGAGCAGGCGCCCTCGCCGGTGTTCTCGATCGTGAACGACAGCTGCACGCGCTCGTCGGCGGCGTAGGCGGGCTTGTCGACGGCGGGCGTGAGGGCGATCCGCTCGGGCGCGCACGGCTCGGTGGGCTCCCCCGTCTCCGCGCTGCCCCCGACCGGCGTGAACGGCCCGCTCGGCGTCGGGCTGGGGGTGGAGGTCTCGCTCGCGGCGGGCGTCTGGGACGGCGCGGCAGCGGTCTCGCTCGGCGATGCCGGGGGGGCCGTCTCCGGCGCCTCCCACGGCCGCCACACGAGCAGCGCGACGGCGACCGCCACGACGATCGCGAGGAGGACGAGCAGCGTGCGGCGTCGCCGGACGGCGGCACGTCGCTTCGCTGTCGTCGCCTTGCTCACCGATCCAGGGTAGGCGAGGGTCGGCTCAGAGCCGCTTGAGCATGCGCGTGTTGCCGAGCGTGTTCGGCTTCACGTGCGCCAGGTCGAGGAACTCCGCGATGCCGCCGTCGGGCGAGCGCACGAGCTCGGCGAACACGTCGGGGCTGACGACCTGCTCCGCGACCTCGACGAACCCGTGCCGGCCGAAGAACTCGGTCTCGAACGTGAGGCAGAACAGCCGCGAGAGGCCCAGGTCGAGCGCCCGCTGCTCGAGGGCCTCGAGCATCGCGTGGCCGACGCCCTTGCCGAGCGCGCCCTCCGCGACCGCGATGGTGCGCACCTCGCCGAGGTCCTCCCACAGCACGTGGAGGGCGCCGCATCCGACGACCTGGCCGTCGCGCTCGGCGACGACGAACTCCTGCACCGCCTCGAAGAGCGTGACGAGCTCCTTGCCGAGCAGGATGCGTCGGCGCACGTACGGCTCGATGAGGTCGCGCATCGCCCGCACATCGCCCGTGCGGGCGCGCCGGACCACCAGGTCGGAGCGGACCTGGGCGGATGAGTCGGGAGCGGGTGCGTCGACGGTCACGGCCCCGAGCCTACGCCGCACGCTGGCGCCGCAAGCGCAGACGCAGAAGGGGCGGAGCCGCAGCCCCGCCCCTCCGCTCCCCTCAGCCGATCAGAGGCAGATCGCGAATGCTGCGACGTCCGCGTTGAGCGTCGGCTCGCCGCCGATCAGCGTCACGCGCGAGACCTGCTGGCGCTCGAGCTCGTTGTGCACGGACCGCGGCACGCACTCGCTGGTGCTGATGAGCAGCGGCACGTCCTGCGCCCCCGCCACCGCGGCGCCCGCGAGGGCGTCGGGGTAGTTGTACCCGGAGGCGAGGTACGCCGAGCCGGCCGGCTCCTCGAACGCCGCGGCCGTGATGATGGCCGAGGTGGCGAAGCGGTCGGCGCCGCCCTGGCGGCTCACCGTGAAGCCCGCGTCGACCAGCTCGCCGGCTCGCGCCGAGGGGATGGTCGCGGTCGCGCCCGTGACGCGCACGAGGTCGACGCCGAGGGCGTCGAGCGAGCCGATGGTCGCGGCCGGCACCTTGCGGTACGGGTCGACGAGCAGCAGCGGCCAGTCGAGGTGGCCGGCAGCCGCGCCGGCCGACAGGCCGTCCACGAAGTCGTTGCCGGTCGCCACGTAGGCACCCGTCGCGGACTCGAAGGCGTAGTCGGCGATGAGTCGCGCGGTCTCGTAGCGGTCGGCGCCGGCGAGGCGCTCGACCGTCGTGACCGTCGCGAGCGCGTCGATCTGGGCCTGCGTCGCGCCGCTGATGGTCGGCTGGCCGCCGACGATCACGACGCGCTCGGCGCCGAGGCGCTCGATCTCGTCGAGCACGATCTGCGCCGCCTCCCACTTGCGCACGAGCAGCAGCGGGCCGCCCTCGTGCGCGGCGGCAGGGCCGGCCGCGAGCGCGTCGGGCCAGTTCTCGCCGCTCGCCACGTAGACGACGTCGGCGCCGTTCGGGTAGGCGCTCTGGGAGAGCTCGACGGCGGTCGCGAAGCGGTCCTCGCCCGCGATCCGGTCGGACTCGACGGCCACCGGGATCTGGAACGAGATGCGGGTGCCCGAGGGCGTGCGGATCTCGTAGTGCGCCCGGCCCTCCGGCAGCTGGGCGTCGATCGAGATCGTGGCCGAGTTGTCCGTCACCGGGAAGGTGCCGAGCAGGGTGTCGCCCTGCCGGAGCTGGACCTCGGTGCTCACCGGCGTGCCGAGCGAGGTCAGGTCGACCTCGTTCACGGTGAGGGTGAGCTCTGTGCCGACCGCGACCGGCTCCGTCGGGACGCCGACGATCTCGAGCTGGCGGCGCGAGAAGTCGGGCG
>JBAZPY010000333.1:0-2888 GCA_041645515.1 Agrococcus sp. | reverse complement strand
TGAACTTCGCCGGGTCGTCGAGCTCCAGGTCGCCGTACACCTCGTCGGTGGAGATGTGGTGGAAGCGCGTGCCGTGCCGGCGGGCGGCCTCGAGGAGCGTGAACGTGCCGATCAGGTTCGTGTGCACGAACGGCGCCGGGTCGTGCAGCGAGTTGTCGTTGTGCGACTCGGCGGCGTAGTGCACGACCGCGTCGGCGTCCGCGACCAGCGGGTCGACGACCTCCGCGTCGGCGATGTCGCCGACGACCAGGCGCACGCGGTCCTCCGGCAGGCCGGCGAGCGTCTCGCGGTCGCCCGCGTACGTGAGCTTGTCGAGCACCACCACGTCGTGGTCGGTGTTCGCGACGACGTAGTGGACGAAGTTCGAGCCGATGAAGCCGGCACCGCCGGTGACGAGGAGCGTGCTCATGCCCTTCAGCGTACTGGCCGGTGCCGGGCAACCCCGCCGGGCGCAGGCCCGCTCAGGCCCGGATGAGCGCGAGCACCTCGTCGCGGATCGCGACCATGGTCGCCTCCCGCTCCGCCTCGGCGTTGAGCCGCAGCAGCGGCTCGGTGTTCGAGGGTCGCACCGAGAACCACCACGCGCCGTCGGGCGACGTCACCGTGAGGCCGTCGAGCTCGTCGAACTCGCCCCTGCCGGCGAACGCCTCGACGACGCGCGTGTACGCGGCCGGCACGTCGGCGACGGTGGAGTTGATCTCGCCGGAGGAGGCGTAGGGCGAGTAGCGCGCGGCGAGCTGCGACATGGGCTCGTCGGCCGCGCCGAGCGTCGCGAGCACGTGCATCGCGGCGAGCATGCCGTTGTCGGCGCCCCAGAAGTCGCGGAAGTAGTAGTGCGCGGAGTGCTCGCCGCCGAAGACGGCGCCCGTCTCGGCCATCCGGTCCTTGATGAGCGAGTGCCCGACGCGCGTGCGCACCGCGGTGGCGCCGGCGGCGGCGATCACCTCGGGGACGACCCGGCTCGTGATGAGGTTGTGGATCACCACGACGTCCTGCTCGCCCTCGGCCTGCACGCGCTTGATCTCGCGCTCGGCGACGATCGCGGCCACGGCCGACGGCGAGACGGCGCCCCCGCGCTCGTCGATCACGAAGCAGCGGTCGGCGTCGCCGTCGAAGGCGAGCCCGAGGTCGGCGCCTTGCTCGACGACCGCGGCCTGCAGGTCGACGAGGTTCTTCGGATCCAGCGGGTTCGCCTCGTGGTTCGGGAAGGTGCCGTCGAGCTCGAAGTACATGGGCACGATCTCGAGCGGCAGCGGGCCCAGCCCGGCGGCGCCGCCGAGCACCGCCGGCACGGTCATCCCGCCCATGCCGTTCGCGGCATCCACGACCACCTTGAGCGGGCGGATCGACGAGAGGTCGACGAGCGAGCGCAGGTGCGCGGCGTAGTCGGCGAGCACGTCGCGCCGCGTCAGCGCGCCGCGCTCGGGCGCCTCGGGGAGACCCTCGTCGAGGTAGCGCTGCGCGCCGTCGCGGATCGCCGCGAGGCCGGTGTCGAGGCTCACGCCCCGCGCTCCGGCGCGCGAGAACTTGATGCCGTTGTAGGCGGCCGGGTTGTGGGATGCGGTGAACATCATCGCGGGCGCGTCGAGCGTGCCGGAGGCGAAGTAGGTGCCGTCGGTGGAGCACAGCCCGATGAGCACCACGTCGACGCCGCGGGCCTGCACGCCGTCGGCGGCTGCCGCCGCGAGCGCCGGCGACGACGGCCGCATGTCGTGGCCGATCACGATCGGGGCGTCGCCGCCCACCTCGTCGGCGAACGCGGCGCCGAGCGCGCGCACGACCTGCTCGGTCAGCTGCCCGTCGACGAGGCCTCGCACGTCGTAGGCCTTCACGATGTCGGTCAGCGCCATGGTTCCTCTTCGTTCATCGGTGCGTGGGTCTCGTCAGCGCGCAGAGCGTCAGCGCTCTGCGCGGTGGGGCTCGTGGCGCACGACCTGCCAGCCCGTGGGGCCGGCGGCGCGGTCGGCATGCGGGTCGCAGAGGTCGTAGCTGCCCTCGATCGCGCCGCGGCGGCTGGCGGGCTGGAGCGGTCCGACGACGAGCAGCTGCGCCGCGTAGTCGACGGTCACGGTGCGGTCGGCGAATCGGCGGCAGCCGGGCCGGGAGCACATCGCGTCATCCATCCGGTCAAGGGTAGCGGCGCCCGGACGGGGCGCGGGGCGACACGTAGGATGAGGCCATGCACGCGCGCAAGCACTCCCGCGGCTCACGCCACGGGCGGGAGATGCGCTCGTCGGTCGCGGGGCCGGTGCTGCCGTTCCTCTCGTCGCGGGAGACGCGCTTCGAGGACATCGCCGCGGATGCCGCCGACTACGTCATGGCGCTGTGGCCGGCGGAGCTCGGTGACGTGCTCTTCCAGTGGGCCGACATGCCGCCGCGCGCGATCGCCGACCGCATCGACGAGGTGCCGGAGTGGGCCGTGGATGCGGCGCGGCGCACCATCACGATCTACCGGCTGCCGCTGCAGCGGCTGCCGCGGGTGCACATCGACGACCCGTGGCACCGCCAGGTCGCGATCGAGGGCGCCGTCTTCCGCGCCGCGGCCGAGCTGATCGGGCGCGACCCGTGGGAGGTCGCCCCGGACCGCTGGCGGCATCACTAGGACGGCTCGCCCCGCCGCTCAGTGCAGCACCAGCACCCCCTCCGCCGCCGGCCCCTGCGGGCTCACCGTGAAGCCGCCCACGTCGCCCTCGCTGCGGTACTCGAGCCCGATCACGAGGTCGGCGCCGTCGATCCGCACGGACCCCGGCTGGACGGGCCGGGCGAGGACGCCGCGGGCGGCGATCGTCACGGGCTCGCCGTCGATGGTCACCTGCTGCTCGGCATCGGCGGTGCTGACGATGTGCAGGGTGGCGCGCGGACCCTCGGGCACGGCGATGGCCGAGGCG
>JBAZPY010000332.1:0-2898 GCA_041645515.1 Agrococcus sp. | reverse complement strand
CAGCATGAGCCGGCAGGACCCGGCTCGCGGCCCCGCCTCGGCGGCGCTCGGATCGCGCGAGCTGCGCGTGCTGCTCATCACCCCGGAGTACCCGCCCGCGCTCGGCGGCATCCAGAGCCTGCTGCACGAGATCACCGCCGCGATGCCTCGGGCGAGCGTCATGGTGCTGACGCCCGACGCTCCGGGAGGTGCGGCGTTCGACGAGGCGGCCGGCGTGCACGCCGAGCGCGTGCCGATCCGCGGCTCCACGCCGCTCGTGCGCAATCTCGTGTTCAACCTGCGCGCGCTGCTGCGCCTCCCCGCTTGGCGGCCGGACGTCGTGCTGAACGGGCACGTCGTCACGACGCCCCTGGCGTTCGCCGCCGCGCGCAGGCACAGGGTGCCGCTGGTCGTCTACGCCTACGGCAAGGAGATCCAGGGGCGCCCCCGGCTCGCCGCCTGGGGGCTTCGGCACAGCGCCGCCGCGGTGGCCATCAGCGAGTTCACTCGCGGGCTGCTGCTCGAGACCGTGCGCGGGCGACGGCACGCCCCGGTGCACGTCGTCCATCCCGGCGTCCGCATCCCCGAGGAGACGCCCGGCAAGCCCGGTGGGGGCCCGTTCACGCTGGTCACGGTCGGTCGACTGCGCGACTGGTACAAGGGGCACGACATCGTCCTGGAGGCGATGCCGCGAGTGCTCGCCCGGCTGCCCGACGCCCGGTGGGTCGTGCTGGGCGATGGTCGGCGTCGCGCCGCCCTCGAGGCGCGCGCCGTCGAGCTCGGCGTCGACCACGCCGTGACCTTTCTCGGCGCGGTCCCGGATGCGACGAAGGATGCCTGGCTGCAGCAGGCGGACGTCTTCGTGATGCCCGCGCGATACCCGAAGGGCGAGGTCGCGGGCGAGGGGTTCGCCATCGTCTACCTCGAGGCCGCGTCGTGGGGTGTGCCGTCGATCGCGGGCAACGTCGGCGGTCCCCGCGAAGCGGTCGTCGACGGCGTCACGGGGCTCCTCGTCGACCCGGAGTCGGCCGAGCAGGTCGCCGACGCCATCATCGAGCTCGGTGCGACGCCCGAGCTCGCCCGCCAGCTCGGCGCCCAGGCTCGTCGCCGCGCCGAGGCGGAGTTCACCTGGGCGGCGGTGGCCGACGAGCTGGAGACGATCCTGCGCGATATCTGCGGAATGCGCAGCAAACGACCCTGAGCCGTGGGTCGGCTCACGGTCTGCTGAAGACGCCCACCGCGCGCCGGGGGCCGGGTTACGCTCCCCCCACTGCATTGAAGAATGCTCGTGGTCACGGCTTGATTGGTAGGCAAATGCGCGCTCTCATCACAGGCATCACCGGCCAGGATGGCGGCCATCTCGCCGAACTGCTGCATGCCCAGGGCTACGAGGTCTTCGGACTCATCCGCGGCCAGAGCAACCCGCGCCGGCACCTGGTCGAGGCGGAGTTCCCCTACGTGACGCTCGTCGAGGGCGACGTGACCGACCCGACCTCGCTCGTCCGGGCGGTCGAGGTCTCCCAGCCGGACGAGCTGTACAACCTCGCCGCGATCAGCCACGTCGGCTACTCCTTCCGCAATCCCCTGCTCACCGCGGAGGTCACCGGCAAGGGCGTGCTCAACGTGCTCGAGGCCGTGCGGGTCGCCCATCTAGGCGACACGACGAAGGTCTACCAGGCGTCGACCTCCGAGATGTTCGGCGGCCTCGACTACAACCGGCCCGGCCGCGGCTACAACGAGAGCTCGCTCTTCCACCCTCGCAGCCCCTACGGGGTCGCGAAGCTCTACGGCCACTGGATCGCGAAGAACTACCGCGAGAGCTACGACATGTTCGTCAGCTGCGGCATCCTCTTCAACCACGAGGGCGAGCGCCGCGGCGCCGAGTTCGTGACCAGGAAGATCACGCGCGCCGTCGCCCGGATCAAGAACGGGCTGCAGGACCACGTCGAGCTCGGGGATCTCTGGCCGAAGCGCGACTGGGGCTACGCCGGCGACTACGTTCGGGGCATGTGGCAGATGATGCAGCACGGCGAGCCTGACGACTTCGTGCTCGCCTCCGGCGAGACCCGCTCGGTCGAGCAGTTCCTCGCGAGCGCGTTCGAGCAGGTCGGCATCGACGACTGGACGCCGTTCGTGCGGCAGGATCCCGCGCTCCTGCGCCCGGCGCAGGTCGACATCCTGCTCGGCGACCCGGCGAAGGCGGAGGATGTGCTGGGGTGGCGCCGAGAGGTGGACTTCCCCGGACTCGTCAAGCGGATGGTCGACCACGACCTGTCGCTGACGGAGGCCCCGCTGGCCGTTGCATGACGATGCGGTTGGGCGTCACCGGCGCCGACGGCTTCGTCGGACGTCACGTCGCCCGGATCGCGGCTGAGCGCGGCCATCACGTCGTCGGGGTGACGCGCTCCGACGACGCCGAGGTCCCGGGCGTCGCCGAGGTGGTCACGGCAGACCTGACGCGCGAGTGGCCGGGAATGCCGCCCGTCGACGCCATCGTGCACCTCGCGGGGCTTGCCGCGGTGGGGCCCTCCTTCGACGAACCGCTGCGGTACATCACCGACAACGCCGCGATGGCGGTGCACATGTGCGAGTCGCTGCTGCACGCGACAGGCCCTGCCCCGCGCGTGGTGGCAGCGAGCAGCGGGGCGGTCTATGCGCCCGCCGACCGCCCCGTCGACGAATCGGCGCCGCTCGCGTTCGACTCACCCTACGCGGTCAGCAAGGGCACCGTCGACAACCTGCTCTCCTACTACCGGGGGCGCGGGCTCGACACCGTCGTCGTCCGTCCCTTCAACCACATCGGGCCGGGACAGGCACCGGGCTTCATCGTGCCCGACCTGATCGAGCAGCTCGACGCGCTCGAGCCCGGCGAGGCGCTCACCGCGGGCAACCTCGACGCGGAGCGCGACTACACCGACG
>JBAZPY010000331.1:0-2909 GCA_041645515.1 Agrococcus sp. | reverse complement strand
CTGCCGCTCGCGGAGCACGGCGCGGCGGGCGGCCTCCTCGGCGCGGGCACGCTGCGCCTCGACGTCGCGCTCGAGCGATGCGGCGCGCGCGAGCTCGGCGCGCACGCGCTCCCTCGCCGTCTCGAGCTCGATGCGCAGGTCGGTCTCCGCCGTGCGCGCGGCCTCGAGCTCGGCCAGCATCCCGTCGCGCGCGGAGGCGTCGAGCATCGGCCGCGGCTTGGCCTCGAAGCGCTCGAGCGCGAGCCTCGCCGCCTCGACACCCTCGGCCGCCTCGCGGATGCCCTGCCTCGCCTCCGCGAGCGCGGCCTCGGCGCGCTGGTGCTCGCCCGTCGCCGACTCGAGCCGGGCGCGGGCGCGGCTGCGCTGCTCGCCGCGGGCGGCGGATGCGGCGTCGTGTGCGCGCAGCTCGTCGAGCGCCGCCTGCGCGTCGCGCTTCGCGTGCTGGTGGGCCTGGCGCGCGTCCTCGAGCGCACCCGCCTCGCGCTCGATCGCGGTGGAGAGCTCGTCGAGCCGCTCGGTCGCCGCGTCGCGCTCCGCGAGCAGCTCGAGCCGCGACTGCGCGTCGTCGCTGCCACCGCGCATGAGGTACTCGCTCACGTAGTCGCCGCGCCTCGTGACGATGGTGACGGGCGCGCCCAGCTCCAGCGCGGCGATCGCCGGCCCGGCCTGCTGCGCCGCCTCGAGCGAGTCGACGACGAACGTGAAGGCGAGCACGCCGAGCACGCCGGCCGGCGCATCCACCACCGAGGGCGCGTGCACGGCTCCTTCAACCGACACTGCGCGGTCGACCTTGGCGACCTCGGGCCGCATCGGTGCGGCGTCGCCGACGACGGCCTCGATGCGGCCGAGCCCCGCCTCGTGGGCGTGCTCGATCGCTGCCGCCGCCGCCTCGCGCGAGTCGGCCAGCACGGCCTCGCCGAGCGAGCCGAGCGCGGCGGCGATCGCCGCCTCGAAGCCCTTCTTCACCTTGACGTGCTCGGCGACCAGGCCGCCGAGGCCGGGGATCCCGGCATCGACGAGTCCGGCGGATGCGTTGGCGGTCGCGAGCGCGGCGGTGAGGGCCGACGTGCGGGCGGCGAGGGCGTCGCGCTCCCGCTCGACCGCGTGCAGCGCATCGCGCCGCTCGTCGAGGCTGGCGGACAGGGCCGCCTGCCGGTCGTCGGCGTCGCGGTAGTGCTGCGCGAGCGACTCCGCGTCGCCCTCGGTCTGCTCGTCGCCGAGCTCGGCGGCGGCGCGCTGCGCCTCGGCGAGCCGCTGCTCGACGTTCGCGAGCGCGGTCTCGCGCCGCGCCACCTCCGCCTCGCGGGCGGCGAGCGTCGACTGCGCGACCTCGACCTTCGAGCGGTGCGCGGCGGCCTCGAGGTCGTGGCGCGAGACGAGCGCCGCCTGGGCCGCGATCTCCTCGTCGAGCGAGTCGAGCCCGGCGCGGGCCAGCGCGGTCGCCGACGCCGCCTTGCCGAGGCGACCCTCCGCATCCGCCACCCTGGCGCCGAGCGCGGCCGCCTCGTCGCGCGCGGCCTGCACCATGTCGGGGGTGATGAGCGGCGCGGCGTCGCCGACGTCCGGCGCCTCCTCGAGCAGGGCGAGCCGCTGCCCGGCGAGCGCGTGCAGCGACTGCAGCCGCGACAGCTCGCGCTCGAGCGCGTGCGCGACGGTGCGGGCGCAGTCGACGTCGTCGCCGACCATCGACTCCTCGATGCGGCCGGCGCGCAGCTTCGCCTGCTCGAGCTGCTCCTGCAGCACGATGCGCTCGGACTTCCGCTCCGACTCGGAGCGCGCGGCGGCGTCGAGCTGCTGGCGCAGACCGATGACCTCGTCGGCGATGAGCCGCGCGCGGGCGTCGCGCACGGTGGCCTGGATGGTCGCGGCCTCCTTCGCGATCTCGGCCTGCTGCCCGAGCGGCTTGAGCTGCCGCCGGATCTCGCCCGTGAGGTCCTGCAGCCGGGTGAGGTTCGCCTGCATGGCGTCGAGCTTGCGGAGCGTCTTCTCCTTGCGGCGGCGGTGCTTGAGGATGCCGGCGGCCTCCTCGATGTAGCCGCGGCGGTCGGCGGGCGTCGCCTGCAGCACGTTGTCGAGCTGCCCCTGCCCGACGATGACGTGCATCTCGCGGCCGAGCCCCGAGTCGCTCAGCAGCTCCTGCACGTCGAGCAGCCGGCACGACTCCCCGTTGATCGCGTACTCGGAGCCGCCGTTGCGGAATAGGGTGCGCGAGATCTGCACCTCGGCGTACTCGATCGGGAGCGCGCCGTCGCTGTTGTCGATCGTGAGCTCGACGTGGGCGCGGCCGAGCGGACCGGTCGTCGCCGTCCCGGCGAAGATGACGTCCTCCATCTTGCCGCCGCGGAGCGTCTTCGCCCCCTGCTCGCCCATCACCCACGCGAGCGCGTCGACCACGTTCGACTTGCCGGAGCCGTTCGGGCCGACGACGCACGTCACGCCCGGCTCGAACTGGAACGTCGTGGCGCGCGCGAACGACTTGAAGCCCTTGACGGTGAGGGTCTTGAGGTGCATGCGGCTCCCGGGTCGGTGCTCACGACACCGTAGCCGCGGGATCGCGCGTTGTGCGTGCGGCGCGCGCGGCGCTAGTCTGCAAGGCTGCCCGCCGGTACGGTGCCGGGGACGAGCGGCAGACACCCCATGCAGATCGACATCCGCCCCATGGCGCTCCCCGAGCGCCCGGACGACCCCAGCCCCGCCGGCGACGAGTTCCGAGCCGCCTTCGCGTTCAACGAGCGCAGCAACGCGGAGCGCTACGGCGAGGGCCTGTACGTGAACACCCCGGTCGAGCTGCTCGCCTCGCTGCAGCCGAACGCCGACTACCGCATCGACCGGTTCCACGCCTGGGACGGCGACCGGCTGGTGGGCGTCATGACCCTCTACTCGAACCTGCTCGACTCGACCGACGTGGT
>JBAZPY010000330.1:0-2911 GCA_041645515.1 Agrococcus sp. | reverse complement strand
GCCGCCGCCTGCATCGGGGTCGCCGGCGTCGCCCCGGCGGATGCGCTCGCGGCGATCGCCGCCCGGCTCGGCATCGGCACCACCCCGCTCGACGCCGTCGGCGACGCGATCGTCGTCGAGCTGCGGCTGCCGCGCATCCTCGCCGCCTGCGCCGTCGGCGCCGGACTCGCGATCGTCGGCGCCGTCATGCAGGCGCTCGTGCGCAACCCGCTCGCCGACCCCTACCTGCTGGGCGTCTCGTCGGGCGCCTCCGTGGGCGCCGTGCTCGTGCTGATCGCGGGGCTGACGGCCGCGCTCCCGGTCGCCGCGTTCGCGGGCGCGCTGCTCGCGCTCCTCGCGACGCTGGGGCTCGCGGGCGCAGCCGGCGGGGCCACGCCCACCCGCACCGTGCTCGCGGGCGTCGTGGTCGCATCCGCCGCGAGCGCGCTCGTGAGCCTCGTCATCTTCTGGCGGTCGGACGGCGACGCGTTCCGCGAGATCCTCGCGTGGCTGCTCGGCTCGCTCGCCGCCTCCACGTGGTCGAGCGCCTCCATCGCGCTAGTCGGCGCCGCCCTCGCGCTGCCGCTGCTCGCGAGCGGCCGCATGCTCGACGCGCTCGCGCTCGGCGACAGCGCCGCGGGCGCGCTCGGCGTCGACGTGCGCCGCACCCGGTGGGCGCTGCTCATCGGCTGCGCGCTCGTCACGGGCGTGCTCGTCTCGGTCTCCGGCGCGATCGGCTTCGTCGGCCTGGTCGTGCCGCACGCGGTGCGGCTCGTCGTCGGCGCATCGCACGCGCTGCTGCTGCCCGCGTCCGGCCTCGCCGGCGCGATCGTGCTGCTCGTCGCCGACACCGTCGCGCGCGCGGCGTTCGACCCGCGCGAGCTGCCGGTCGGCATCGTGACCGCCCTCATCGGCGCGCCGGTCTTCGCGGCGCTGCTGCTCACCGGCCGGGTGCGGGCGTGAAGGGGCTCGAGGTCGACCGGCTCTCGGTGGTCGTGCGCGGCCGGGCGCTCGTCGACGACGCCTCCTGGACGGCGCCCGCCGGCCAGATCACGGCGCTCGTCGGCCCGAACGGCGCCGGCAAGTCGACGATGCTCCGGGCGATCGCGGGCGTCGTGCCTGAGCGCGCGACCCGCTCGGGCGGCGTGCTGCTCGACGGCGAGCGGCTCGACGCGCTCCCGGCGCGCGAGCGGGCGCGGCGGATCGCGCTCGTCGAGCAGTCGACGGATGCGGTGCCGCAGCTGACGGCGCGGGAGGCGGTGCGGCTCGGCCGCACGCCCCACCACCGCATGCTCGGCTTCTCGCTCGGCGACGAGCGCCACGTCGACGCGGCGCTCGCCGACGCCGGCGCCGCCGAGCTCGCGGACCGGCAGCTGGGCGAGCTGTCGGGCGGCGAGCTGCAGCGCGTGCACCTCGCGCGCGCGCTCGCGCAGCGGCCGGAGGACGGCGCGAGCGCCCTGCTGCTCGACGAGCCGACGAACCACCTCGACGTCGCCTGGCAGCTGGAGCTGCTCGCGCTCGTCCGGCGGCTCGCCGACGACCGCCCCGTCGTGATGACGGTCCACGACCTGGCGCTCGCCGCCACCCACGCCGACCGCGTCGTGCTGGTCGATCGCGGTCGGGTGCTGGCTGCGGGCAACCCGGATGCGGTGCTGACGGCCGACCGCATCCGCTCGGTCTACGGCGTCGAGGCGACGATCGACGCCGCGCCCGACGGCGTCGCGATCCGGTACCGCAGGATGGACGCATGAGGAGCACGGACGCATGAGGAGCACGGACGCATGAGGATCACCCACGCATGAGGATCACCGTGCTGGCCGGCGGCGTCGGCGGCGCACGCTTCGCGCTCGGGCTGCGCGACGCGGCGCCGGACGACGACATCAGCATCGTCGCGAACGTCGGCGACGACGTGTGGCTCGCGGGCGTGCGGGTGTGCCCCGACCTCGACTCGCTGCTCTACGCCCTCGCGGGCGTGGGCGACACCGAGCGCGGCTGGGGCCGCGCGGGCGAGAGCGAGCGGGTCGCGGCCGAGCTCACCGCGTACGGCGTCGGGTGGCCGTGGTTCACGCTCGGCGACCTCGACCTCGGCACGCACCTCGCCCGCACGGCGATGCTGCGCGACGGGGCGACGCTGACGGAGGCGACGGCGCGGCTCGCCGCGCGCTGGCCGCTCGGCGTCACGCTGCTGCCGGTCACCGACGACGAGGTGCCCACGCACGTCGTGACCGACGAGGGCACGATGCACTTCGAGGAGTGGTGGGTGCGCACGAGGGCGCAGCTGCCGGCGCGGCGGTTCGTGCAGCACGGGGTCGAGCGCTCCCGGATCTCGGCGGGGGCGCGCGCGGCGATCGCCGATGCCGACGTCATCCTGCTCGCGCCGTCGAACCCGGTGGTGTCCATCGGCACGATCGTCGGCATCCCGGGCGTGCGCGATGCGCTCGAGACAGCCGCGGCTCCGATCGTCGGCGTCTCCCCCATCATCGGTGGGCGGGTCGTGCGCGGCATGGCGGCGACATGCCTGGCGACCATCGGCGTCGAGGCGGATGCGGCTGCGGTCGCCGCGCACTACGGCGCGCGGTCGCGCGGTGGACTGCTCGACGGGTGGCTCGTCGCGGAGGAGGACGCGGCGGGGGTGGCGGGGCTCCGCGAGCTGGGCATCCGCGCGGAGGCGCGGCCGCTGCTGCTCACGCCGGGCGGGCCGGCCCGCCAGGTCGCGGCCGACGCGCTGGCGCTGGCCGCCGAGATCCGTCCCGCCGCTCGCTGACCCGCTCCGCGGCCGCCCTGCTTCCCGCTGGTTGAGCGGCTCCGCGCGCGCAGCGCGCTGAGCGTGTCGAAACCGATCCGCTCGGGCGACATGGTGTCGACTCGCGCGGGCGGTGCGGAGGGCGTCAGTTCGCGAGCGACGCGTCGTCGAGCACCGCGCGCGTGTGCG
>JBAZPY010000329.1:0-2912 GCA_041645515.1 Agrococcus sp. | reverse complement strand
CCGCACGCTGCGCAGCACAGGTAGTACTTCGTGCCCTCGTGCTCGCGGACGAGGCCGGCGGCCTCGGCCTCCGCCTTGTTCACGAAGCTGCCGGGCATCACGAGGCACTCGGCGTTCTCGGAATCGGCACCGGTCGCGCCGTGCTGGTGGCTGCCGTGGTCATGGCTGCCGTGGTCATGGCTGCCGTGGTCGTGTGCCGCGGCCTCGGTGCCGTGGTCGTGACCGGCGGCCTCGGTCGCGGTGCCGGTGGCCGTGTCGGCCCCGTGGTTGTGAGCTT
Organism: Agrococcus sp.; assembly: GCA_041645515.1. Classification (GTDB taxonomy): domain Bacteria; phylum Actinomycetota; class Actinomycetes; order Actinomycetales; family Microbacteriaceae; genus Agrococcus. Next base: position 2,635 of record JBAZPY010000329.1, on the reverse strand, counting down.
CGCACATGGTGGTGTTCCTTTCGGGTGGTGGGGATGGTCGGACGTCGTCGCCGGTCGCTGCGCAGTGCCAGTCAGCGCACGGCGGTCGTCACCGGAGTGACGGGCACAGCAGGAGCGGCGGCAGCGGACGACGGGGCATCCACCGCGAGGCTCTTGAAGGAGCGCAGGCGGAGGCTGTTGCCGACGACGAAGACGCTCGAGAACGCCATCGCCGCGCCGGCGATCATGGGGTTGAGCAGCCCGAAGGCCGCGAGCGGGATCGCCAGCACGTTGTAGGCGAAGGCCCAGAACAGGTTGCCCTTGATGGTGCTGAGCGTCTTGCGTGCGAGCCGGATGGAGTCGGCCGCGCTCCGCAGATCGCCGCGCACGAGGGTGATGTCGGACGCCTCGATCGCGGCATCCGTGCCCGTGCCCATCGCGAGACCGAGATCCGACTGCGCGAGCGCGGCGGCGTCGTTCACGCCGTCACCCACCATCGCGACGACCTTGCCGTCGGCCTGGAGCTTGGAGATCACGTCGGCCTTGTCGCTCGGCAGCACCTCCGCGATGACCTCGTCGATGCCGACCTCGGCCGCGATGCGCTTCGCCACGGTCTCGTTGTCGCCGGTCAGGAGGATCGGCGTGAGCCCGAGCTCGCGGAACTGCCGGACCGCGTCGGCGCTCGTCGGCTTCACCGTGTCGGCGACGACCAGGAGTCCGCGGATCTGGCCATCCCAGGCCACGAACACGGCGATCTTGCCCGCCTCGTCCGCGGCCAGCTTGTGGCGCTGGAGCTCGGCGTCGCCCGCGACCGACCAGTCGTCGAGCAACAACTGCCGGCCGACAAGCATGGCGTGGCCGTCGACGACGCCGCTGACGCCCTTGCCCTCGGTGTTGCGGAAGTCCTCGACCTCCGGCAGGTCGATGTCGAGCTCCTGGGATGCGCCCTTCGCGATCGCCTGCGCGATGGGGTGCTCGGAGGCGTCCTCGATCGCGCCGGCCAGGCGGAGCAGCTCACGGCGGTCGACGCCGGGCACGGTCACGACATCGGCCAGCGTCATCTTCCCGGTCGTCACGGTGCCGGTCTTGTCGAGGACGATGGTGTTGACCTTGCGGGTCGACTCCAGCACCTCCGGGCCCTTGATCAGGATGCCGAGCTGCGCGCCGCGCCCCGTGCCGACCAGCAGGGCGGTCGGGGTGGCGAGGCCGAGCGCGCAGGGGCAGGCGATGATGAGCACCGCGACAGCAGCGGTGAACGCGCTCGCCGCGGGGAACCCTGCACCGAGCCAGGCGCCCAGGGCGACGACGGAGATCGCGATCGCGATGGGGACGAAGATCCCCGAGACGCGGTCGGCGAGACGCTGCACCTCAGCCTTGCCCGACTGCGCGTCCTCCACGAGCCGCGCCATCTGCGCGAGCTGGGTGTCGGAGCCGATGCGCGTCGCCCGCACGACGATCCTGCCGCTCGCGTTCACGGTCGCACCCGTGACGCCGTCGTCGGGGCCGGCCTCGACCGGCACGGACTCGCCCGTGAGCATGGATGCATCGATCGCGGTGCGGCCCGCGACGATGACACCGTCGGTCGCGATCTTCTCGCCCGGACGCACGACGAACTCGTCGCCGACGGCGAGCTCCTCGATCGGGATGCGCACCTCTGTGCCGCCGCGCAGGACCGCGACCTCCTTCGCGCCGAGCTCGAGCAGGGCGCGCAGCGCGGCGCCCGCCTGGCGCTTCGAGCGCTTCTCGAAGTAGCGTCCGGCCAGGATGAACATCGTCACCCCGGCGGCGACCTCGAGGTAGATGTTCGCCGCGCCGTCGCTCGGGGAGATGGAGAGCTCGAAGGCGTGGGTCATGCCCGGCACACCCGCGGTGCCGAAGAACAGGGCGAACAGCGACCAGATGAAGGCGGCCAGGGTGCCCACCGAGACGAGGGTGTCCATGGTCGCTGCGCCGTGCCGCAGGTTCATCCAGGCGGCGCGGTGGAACGGCCAGGCCGCCCAGATGACCACGGGCGCCGCGAGTGCGAGCGACGCCCACTGCCAGTAGGTGAACTGCAGCGCGGGGACCATCGCCATCAGGATCACGGGCACCGAGAGCACGATCGACCCGATCAGGCGGTGGCGCAGCGTGGTGAGCTCGTGGTCGATCGGCTCCTCGTCGTCACCGGCCTGGAGCGCGGTCTCCTTGGGCTTGGGCAGCACGGCCGAGTAGCCGGTCTTCTCGACCTCGGCGATCAGGAGGGCCGGATCGAAGTCCCCGGGCGCCGTGACCTTCGCCTTCTCGGTGGCGTAGTTCACGGACGCCTCGACGCCTTCGAGCTTGTTCAGCTTCTTCTCGATGCGCATGGCGCACGACGAGCACGTCATGCCGCCGATCTCGATCTCGTAGGTGCTCGCGGGGCTGTCGCTCAGGACTTCGGATGTCGTCATGATGTCGATCCTTCTGGTGGAGTGCGTCGGGCCTGAGGGCAGCTCAGAGACCGTCTGAGTCGGCGGCGGTGACGACGAATGCAGCGGTGCGGACCTCGTCGTCGACCTGGAAGTCGAAGTACAGGAGGTAGCGTCCGGGCGTCGGCGTCTCGGTGCCGAAGGCGACCGTGGGGCCGGACAGCTCGCCCGCCTCGGGCTCGGCGCCCTCGGGGTGCACGTGCAGGTAG
>JBAZPY010000328.1:0-2922 GCA_041645515.1 Agrococcus sp. | reverse complement strand
ACCGATGCCGGTCGCGAAGTCGACACCGAGGCGCTCGGGCTGCACGTCCGGCGAGCCGGCGTCCTCGAACGCCTCCTTGGCGGCGACGAGCGCGAACTGGCTCGACGGGTCGAGTCGCTTCGCGACAGGCCGCTCCAGCACCGTGTCGGGGCGCACCTTGGCCTGCGCGGCGAACGTGACGGGAAGGTCGTACTTCTCCACCCAGTCGTGCTCGAGCGTGCTCGCGCCGGACTCGCCGGCCAGCAGCGCCTCCCAGCTGTCGCGGGCCGTGCCGCCGAGCGGCGACGATGCGCCGATGCCGGTGATGACGATCTTCTGCGTCATGGCTCTCCTCCAGGATGGCGCGTGCGGCCGGTCACCCGGCCGCACGCGTGTCGAAGCGAAGGCTCAGGCTGCCTGCGCGCCGGTGATGTAGTCGACCGCGTCCTGCACGGTCTTGAGGTTCTTGACCTCGTCATCCGGGATCTTGACGTCGAACTTCTCCTCGGCGTTCACGACGATCGTCATCATCGAGATCGAGTCGATGTCGAGGTCGTCGGTGAACGACTTCTCGAGCTGCACGTTCTCGGTCGCGATGCCGGTCTCGTCGTTCACGAGATCGGCGAGTCCTGCGAGGACCTCGTCCTTGGTGAATGCCATCGGGTGTCTCCTTCTGTCTGGTGGACGGGTTGAAGTCTAAGGGAGTACGACGACCTGGGCGCCGTACACGAGCCCGGCGCCGAAGCCGATCTGGAGCGCGAGACCGCCCGAGAGCTCGGGCTGCTCCTCGAGGATGCGGTGCATCGCGAGCGGGATCGACGCCGCCGACGTGTTGCCGGTCGTGGCGATGTCGCGAGCGATCACGACCGAGTCGGGCAGCTTCAGCTGCTTCGCGAACTCGTCGATGATGCGCATGTTCGCCTGGTGGGGGATGAACGCGGCCAGGTCGGCCGGCTCGACGCCAGCGGCGTCGAGCGCCTCGCGCGCCTTCTTCGCCATCTCCCAGACGGCCCAGCGGAACACCTTCTGGCCGTCCTGGCGCAGCGTCGGCCAAGCAGCGCCCTCGCGCATCGAGCCGAGCGTGTTCGTCATCCGGATCGTCTCCCACTGGGCGCCGTCGGATCCCCACACGGAGGGGCTGATGCCCGGCTCGTCGGACGGGCCGATGACGACGGCGCCGGCGCCGTCGCCGAGCAGGAAGCTGATCGAGCGGTCGGTCGGATCGACGATCTCCGAGAGCTTCTCGACGCCGACGACGAGCACGTGCTCGGCCATGCCGCTGCGCACCAGCGCGTCGGCCTGCGCGACGCCGTACGCGTAGCCGGCGCACGCGGCAGAGATGTCGAACGCGGGGGCGGGCGTCGCACCGATGCGCTCGCAGAGCAGCGACGCCATCGACGGCGTCTGCACGGTGTTGCTGACAGTGCACACGATCACGACGTCGATGCGCGAGCCGTCGAGGCCCGCCCGCTCGAGCGCCTCGCGCGCCGCGGTCTCGGCGAGGTCGACGGCCTCGATGCCCTCGGATGCGCGCACCCGGCTGATGATGCCCGTCCGCTGCCGGATCCACTCGTCCGAGGAGTCGATCGGCCCGACGAGGTCGTCGTTCGGCACGTCCAGATCGCCGCGCGCGGCGCCCACCGACAGGATGCGGGCGCCGTTGCGGGTGGAAAGGCTCGTCATCGTCGTCATGCTGCGGCTCCGCTCTCGAGCAGCGCCACGGCTGCGTCCAGGTCGTCAGGGGTGGTGATGCCCGCGGCGGGCACGCCGCGCAGGCCGCGCTTCGCGAGCCCGATGAGGGCGCCCGCAGGTGCGAGCTCGATGATGCCGGTCACGCCCGCATCCTGGAACGCCGCCATGCAGAGGTCCCAGCGCACGGGGCTCGAGACCTGCCCGACCACGAGGTCGAGGAAGTCGGTGCCGGATGCGACGGCGCTGCCGTCCCGGTTGGTCCAGAGCGTCGTCGTGGGGTCGGCGGTCGCGGTGGCCGCCGCCGCCGCGCGGAACCGCTCCACTGCGGGCGCCATGAAGCCGGTGTGGAACGCGCCCGCCGTCTGCAGCGGGATGACGCGGGCGCGCGCCGGGGGAGCGGCGGCGAGCTCGTCGAGCGCGTCAAGCGAGCCGGCGACGACGATCTGCCCGCCGCCGTTGTAGTTCGCGGGCTCGAGGCCGAGCTCCGCGAGTCGCGTCTCGAGCACGGTCTCGTCCGCGCCCAGCACGGCGGCCATGCCGGTCGGCGTCTCCGCCGCCGCATCCGCCATCGCCCGAGCCCGCTCGCCGACGAGCGCCATCGCGGCCGAGGCATCCAGGACACCCGCGGCGACGGCCGCGGTGATCTCGCCCACCGAGTGACCGGCGACGCCACCTGCGAGGCGGGCGCGTTCGCCGAGCGCGTCGAGCGCGAGGATCCCGGCGGCGACGATGAGCGGCTGCGCGACGCGGGTGTCGCGGATCGTGTCGGCGTCGCTCACGGTGCCGTGCTCGACGAGGTCGATGCCGGCGGCCTCGCCGAGGGCGCCGAGTCGCTCGGGCACGCCGGGCAGCTCGAGCCAGGGGGCGAGGAAGCCGGGCTTCTGCGAGCCCTGGCCTGGAGCGACGATCACGATCACGGATTCATCCTTCCACTCACGACCTGCCCCGGCTTGCATGCCGGGTCGGGGAGGCGCTGCGCTGGGAGCGCTCGCGCGTGGCGTCGTGGACGGAGCCGAGGATGATCGCCGTGTGCAGGGCGAGCGCCTCGCGGGCGCCCGTCGCGTCCCAGCCGATGATCTCGCTGATGCGCTTGAGCCGGTAGCGCACGGTGTTGGGGTGCACGAACAGCTCGCGAGCCGTCGCCTCGAGCGAGCGGCCGGTGTCGAGGTAGCACGCGAGGGTCGCGAGCAGGTCGCTCGAGTGGTCGCGCAGCGGCTGGTAGATGCCTCGCACGAGCTCCTGGCGCGCGAG
>JBAZPY010000327.1:0-2928 GCA_041645515.1 Agrococcus sp. | reverse complement strand
CGATCGCGAAGCACGACACGTCGCGACCGGACATCTCGACGCTCTGGACCGGGCAGGTGGTACAGAGGCTCACGGGGCTGACACCTGCGAGATGCGAGTGCGGCGTCAAGACCCCTTCGGTGCGGCCGGCACGACCGGCGCGAAGCCCGTCGCGCGGCGCACGATCTCGGCGAGCACCGCCGGCTCGGTGGTGTGCTCGCCCAGCAGGTTCGGCTTGCCCGAGCCGTGGTAGTCGCTCGAGCCGGTCACGAGCAGGTCGAGCCGCTCTGCGTCGGCGAGCAGCTGTCGCTTCGAGGGCTCGTCGTTGTCGCGGTGCCACACCTCGACCCCGTCGAGGCCGGCCGCGACCAGGTCGCCGAGCACGCCCATCCGCATGACCGGACGGCCCCTGGCGGCCGGGTGCGCGAGCACGGCCACGCCGCCGGCGTCGCGGATGATGCGGATCGCCTCCTCGGGCGCCGGCGCGTGGTGCGGCTGGTAGTAGCCGCCCTGCCAGTGCAGGATGCCCTCGAACGCGGCGGAGCGGTCGGGCACGATGCCCAGCGTCACGAGCGCGTCGGCGATGTGCGGCCGGCCGATCGTCGCGCCGGGGGCGGAGTGCTCCTCGACGTGCCGCCACGTGAGCGGGTAGTCGCGGCCGATGGCGCGCACCATGCGCTCCGCCCGCTCGACGCGCTCGAGCCGGATGCGCTCCCGCTCCCCCACGAACGCCGACGACGCCGGGTCGAGCAGGTAGCCGAGCACGTGCACGCTCGCGGGGCCGATCTGCGACGAGAACTCGACGCCGGGGATGAGCGCGACGCCGATCTCGACGGCCGCGTCGGCGGCCTCCTGCCAGCCGGCGACCGTGTCGTGGTCCGTGAGCGCGACGACGCCGAGCCCCGCGACCGCGGCGGCGCGCACGACGTCGGCGGGCGCGTCCGTGCCGTCGGACTCGCGCGAGTGCGCGTGCAGGTCGATCGGCCCCCTGCTCGCCCAGTCGTGCTCCATCCCGCCAGCCTATTCCGGCGCGCCCGGGGGACACGTCCCACAGGCCACCCATCGGGGCGTGGCCTACGCTCCCGGATGTGCTCGCGATCCTCGGCTGGCTGCTCGCCATCGTCATCGCGGCGTGCCTCATGGTCGCCGCGTGGCCGCAGGCGCTCGGGCTCGAGCAGGCGCCGGTGGTCGCGCAGGTCGTGTCGATGCGGATCGGCGTGGCCGGGATCGCGCTCGTGCTCGGGCTCGTGCTGCTGTGCTTCGTCGGCTGGCGGCGCGTGCGGCCCTTCGTGCTCGGCGTGGTCTCGCTGCTGGTGGTGTTCGCGCTCGTCTCCGGCGGCATCCATCTCTCGCGAGGCGTCGACACGGCCCAGTCGATCGACGGCGACGGCGACGATCTCGTCGTGCTCACCTGGAACACCCGGGGCGACGGTCCGGGGGCGGAGGAGATCGCGCGAGTCATCGACGAGACCGGGGCGGATGCGGTGATGCTGGCCGAGACGACGCTCCCGCTCGGCGTCGACGTGGCCGAGCGGCTCCGCGAGCGCGACAACCCGTTCTGGGTGCACACGACCGCCTACTCCCCCTCGTACGGTGCCCTCAACACCACGCTGCTGATCTCGGCGGCGCTCGGGGAGTACACGACCGACTCCTCGGTCGGCGGCACGCGCACGCTGCCGACCGTCGTCGCGCGGCCGGATGACGGCGACGGGCCCGTGCTCGTGTCCACGCATCCGGTCGCGCCGGTGCCTCAGCAGATGCGCAACTGGCGCGCCGACCTCGAGTTCGTCGCGGGCCTGTGCGACGGCTCCGCCTCGGTCGTGATGGCCGGCGACTTCAACTCGACGATCGACCACTGGGCCTCGCTGGGAGTCGACGGCGGGGACCTCGGCGCCTGCCGCGACGCGGCCAGCGCGGCCGGCGCGGGCGCAGTCGCGACCTGGCCGACGTGGGCGCCGCCGTGGCTGGGCACGCAGATCGACCGTGTCGTCGCGACGCCCGACTGGGAGCCGGTCGCCGCTCGCGTGCTCACGGGCCTCGACGACGTCGGCACCGACCACCGGCCGGTGCTGGTGCAGCTGCGCCAGACGGGCTGACGCTCCTACCGCGCTGCTTCCCTACCGCTCGACCGCGCCCTCGGCGGTCAGCGCGTCGATCGCGTGCAGCACCGCCTGCGCGGCCTCCGCCGTCGCGAGCGGCCGGAAGTGGCCGCTCGCCCGCAGCCGCACCCCCCGCATCCCCTCGGGCACCTCGTTGCCGGGCACGTGCGGGTCGATGTGCGGCAGCACGACGTGGATGCGCGCGTCGGCGCTGCGCTCGGCCGCGAGCGCGCGCAGCATCGCGTTCGACGGGTCGAACTCGCGGATGGCAGCACCGCGGATCATCCACGCGCGCGAGGAGCCCGCGAACGGGGTCGCGAGCGCCACGAGTCCCGTGGGCTGCGGCCGGTCGGGGTGCAGCGCGCGGTCGACCATGAGGCGCTTGCCGATCAGCCCGCCCTTCGAGTGCCCGACGAGCACGATCCTCGCGGTCGGATGCGCTGCCGCCACCTGGTCGACGACGCGGCCGACGATCGGCACCGACTCGAGCACCGGCGCGAGGTTGCGGCCGAGGTCGGGCACGAAGTGCACGCCCAGCCCGGCGGCGGCCAGCTTGCGGCCGAGCGGCTCCATGAACGGCCACCGCTCCACCACGCCGGGGATCAGCACGACGTGCACGCGCGCGCCGGGCGGACCGGTGAGCGACGGCGGCCGCGGATCGAGGTTGCCGCGCAGGTGCATGCGGGCGGCGAACAGGTAGTCGCGCGCCCAGACCGCCACCTCGCCGGGGATGATCATGCCGAGAACTCCATCACCATCCGCGCGACCGGCTCCGCGCCGGTCACCATCGCCTCGTGGCCCTTGCCGCGCGCGATCCGCAGCTCGCCGTTCGGCAGCAGGTCCCGCACCT
>JBAZPY010000326.1:0-2931 GCA_041645515.1 Agrococcus sp. | reverse complement strand
ACCATCGCCTCCACCTGCTCGCCCTTCGAGATGTCGACCTGCACGAAGAGGGCGTCGCCGCCGTTCGCGCGGATGTCCGCGGCGACGGCCTCGCCCTTCTCGGCGTTGAAGTCGGCGACCACGACCTTGGCGCCCGCGTCGGCGAAGAGCCTCGCCGTCGCCTCGCCCATGCCCATCGCGGCTCCGGTCACGATCGCGACCTTGTCCTGCAGCACCGGGAACGTCATCTTCGGATCCTTCCTCCACGGGCGGCGCGGCTCGTCGCCCAACACTGCGATGCAACCGGTTGCCGTACGAGGTATTCCGAATTCGAAGGTTACGGCCGGAGCGCGTCGCGCGCCTCGATGAGCGCCGCGAGCCGGGCCGCGAACAGGGCCGGCGCATCCGCATCGCGCGGCAGGAAGCCCTGGCCGGTCTTCGCGCCGAGGTCGCCGCGCTCTGCGCGCTCGCGCAGCATCGCGGGTGCTGCGGATGCGTCGCCGAGCGTCGGGAGGATGCCGTCGGTGACGCTCCGCCACACGTCCAGGCCGCCGAGGTCCATGATCTCGAAGGGTCCCGCGAGCGCCCAGCGCGGGCCGAGCCCCGCCGTCACCGCCAGGTCGACCTGCTCGGGCGTGGCGATGCCGCGCTCCACGAGGTGCATCGCCTCGCGGTAGAGCGCCGCCTGCAGCCGGTTGGCGATGAAGCCCTCCACCTGCTGCGCGAGCGGCACGGCGGTCTTCCCTGCCGCGGTGAGCAGCGCGACCATCCGCTCGACGGTCGCCGTCGGCGTCTCGGGCCCCGGCACGACCTCCACGAGCGGCACGGTGTCGGCGGGGTTGAAGAAGTGGGCGATGACGAGCCGCGACGGGTCGCGCATGCCGGCCGCGAGCGCATCCGGTGCGATCGAGGACGTGTTGGACGCGATCACGGCGTCGGCGTTCGCCGCCTCGACCTGCGCGAGCAGGGCGCGCTTGAGCTCGAGCCGCTCCGGAGCGGCCTCGAGCACGATCGTGGCGCCGGTGACGGCCGCCTCGACGCTGTCGTGCGCGGATGCGCCGGCCGACGCGGCGGCACTCGCCGCGGCCGCGGGGTCGACGTCGAACACGCGCACCTCGTGCCCCGCGCGGCCGAGGACGCGCGCGATGCCCGCGCCCATGACGCCGGCGCCCAGGACGGCGATGATCTCGTGCACGGCTGCTCCTTCGCTCTCCCCCGACGATGCCACAGCGGGTGCAGCCCGGCGATCGCCGCCGCTGATGGCGTCAGGCGTCCTGGCGGCCGCCGATCCCGAACGCGGCCGAGACGCGGTCCGGCACGAGCGGGATGATGGGGGCCGCGAGCCGGTAGCGCCAGTCGCTCACGACGATGCCGCGTCGCTTGCGCAGCGCGCGCAGTCCGTCGCGGACGACCGTCGACGCATCCGCCCACGCCGCCTGCGGCACCGCGTCGGGTGAGACGCCCATGCGGTCGTGGAACTCGGTGGCGACGAAGCCCGGCAGCAGCGCCGTCACGGTGACGCCGTCGCGCCGGTAGCGCGCGTGCAGCGAACGCGAGAGCGCGATGAGCTGCGCCTTCGCCGCCGCGTACGAGCCGCTCGGCAAGCGGCCAGCGAGGCTCGCGACGTTGAGGATGCCGCCGCGGCCACGCGCGCGCATGCCGGGCAGCGCCGCGTGAGCGAGCCGCAGCGGCACCCACGAGAGCAGCTCGTGCATGCGCCGCTCGTCCTCGATCGCGGAGGCCTCGAAGGGCTCGGCGACCGCGAAGCCGGCGTTGCTGACGAGCACGTCGACGGGCCGCGCGGCGTCGGCGAGCCGGGCTGCGACCCGCTCGAGGTCGGCCGCGTCGGTCAGGTCGGCGGCGAGCACCTCGACGTCGGCGCCGCGCGCGGCGGCGATCTCGTCGGCGAGGGCGCGAAGCCGCGCCTCGTCGCGCGCGACGAGCACGAGCGAGAATCCGTCGCCGGCGAGCTGCCGGGCGAACTCGGCCCCGAGGCCCGCAGAGGCGCCGGTCACGAGTGCGCGCATGTCCATGGCCCAACCTTGGCAGACCGTGCGCGTGGGGGTGGGCGCTCGCCGATACGCTGTGACTTCCACGCGGGAGTGGTGGAATTGGCAGACACGCAGGATTTAGGTTCCTGTGCCCTCGTGGCGTAGGGGTTCAAGTCCCCTCTCCCGCACCCTGCGTCGGACCCATCGCGAAGGAGCGTCAGTGCACGCGCTGCCGGCAGAGTTCCTCATCGACATCGAAGGGCTCATCTCCGGCGCGGGCGTGTGGGCGCTGCTGCTCGTCTGCGCGATCGTCTTCGTCGAGACCGGGCTGCTCGTCGGGTTCCTGCTGCCGGGCGACACGCTGCTCGTGATCGCGGGCGTGCTCTCGTACACTGGCGTCATCCCGCAGCCGATCTGGCTCGTGTCCCTGTGCATCTGGATCTCCGCCGTCGCCGGCGACCAGCTCGGCTACTACATCGGCCACAAGGCCGGGCCGCCGATCTTCCAGCGCAAGTCGTCGGGGCTGTTCTCGCACCGCACGATCCAGCGCACGAACCGCTTCTTCCTGCGCTACGGCGCCGCGGCGGTCATCATCGCCCGCTTCATCGGCATCGTGCGCACCTTCATGCCGGTCGCCGCGGGCGTCGGGCGGATGCCGTGGCCCACCTTCCTGCGCCTCGACATCGTGGGCGGTTTGCTGTGGGGCGCGGGCCTCCCGCTGATCGGCTGGGGCGTCGCGCACATCCCGGGCGTCGCGGAGGTCGTGACCGAGTACATCGACCTCGTGCTGCTGGGCGTCGTGGCGATCGCGATCGTCGCCATCGTCTGGCACGCGATCCAGTCGCGCCGCGAGGTGGAGCGCGAGATCCGCGACGGCACCGCCGCCGGCCCGGTCGAGACGCTCGACCTGTCGGGCACGAGCGAGCACGGCATCGAGCGCTAGGGCGCCGAGCCGCGCACC
>JBAZPY010000325.1:0-2938 GCA_041645515.1 Agrococcus sp. | reverse complement strand
CCCGAACTCTGCGACGCGCGACTCGGGGTCGCCGTCGGTGACCAGCGCCTCGCCGACCAGCACGGCATCCGCGCCGTCCCTGCGGTAGCGGGCGACGTCGGTCGCGTCGCGCACGCCCGACTCGGCGGCGGCGACGACGCCGGCCGGGATGCGCGCGCGCAGCTCGGCGAAGCGCTCCGGGTGCATCGAGAACGTCTTCAGATCGCGCGTGTTGACGCCGAGGATGCGCGCGCCGGCGTCGAGCGCCGCGTCGATCTCGTGCTCGTCGTGCACCTCGACCAGCACCGAGAGCCCCAGCTGGGTCGCGAACGCGTGGAGCTGCGCGAGGCGCGCGGGCTCGAGCGAGGCGACGATGAGCAGGGCGAGGTCTGCGCCGAAGGCGCGGGCCTCGAGCAGCTGGTACTCGTCGGCGATGAAGTCCTTGCGCAGCACGGGCAGCGACACGGCGGCGCGCACGGCGCGCAGGTCGTCGAGGCTGCCGAGGAAGCGGCGCTCCTCGGTGAGCACGCTGATGGCGCTCGCGCCGCCCGCCTGGTAGCGGGCCGCGAGCGACGCGGGCTCGGGGATGTCGGCGAGCGGGCCCTTGGAGGGGCTCGCCCGCTTCACCTCGGCGATGATGTGGGGTCCGTCGGAGTCGGCCTTGGGGGTGCCGAGGATGGCGGCGGCGTCGAGGGGCGTCGGCGTGGAGAGCGCGATCGTCTCCAGGCGGTCGGCGGGCAACGCCGAGCGCCGCCGAGCCGCATCCTCGAGCGCGCCCGCGGTGAGCGCGTCGAGCACGGCCTAGTGGTCCTTCGGGCCGAAGCCGGCGCGGTTGAGGATGGGCCAGAGCACCATGCCGACGACGAGGAGGCCGGCGCTCGCCCAGACGAGCATCGGCATGTCGAGGAAGAAGAAGAGCGTGCCGAGCGTGAACGCGGCGATCATCACGAGGACGCTGACCCACGCGGCGCGGGAGTGGCCGTGGCCGGGGTCCGAGAACGACGACTCCTGCTCGGCGATGGACAGCTCAGCTGCGTGCTGCTCGGTGATGCCGGTGCGTGCGCTCACGGTGCTCCTCGGGTCGGTCCTCCGGCGCGCTGACGCGCCACTGCTCACGAGTCTACCGAGTCGGGTCCTCGCCGTCGTCCATGACATCCCACGCGAGACCGGATCCGCTCCGCTCGTAGCGGGCCGCGCGCGACGCTCGCGCCGCCCAGCGCCGCGCGGTGACGAGCACCCACACGCCGACCGCGGCGGTCAGCGCGCCCGCGGCGACGCCCACGACGGGCCAGGCGGTGCTCGCGGTCGCCGCGAGCTCGGTCTGCTGCGCGGAGCCGGCGAGCCCGGTGGCGTCGGCGACGAGCGTGGCGATCGCCGCCTCCACTCCGGTCTGCGCCGTCGCGGCGTGCACGGCCAGCAGCGCGCCGAGCAGCAGCGCGAGCGCGCCGAGCACGAGCCGCCAGACCCGGCCGGCGAGCGGCAGCACGAGCGCGAGGGCGACGATCGCGAGCGACAGCGTGGTCATCGCGCCGCCGACGTCCTGCCCGGCGACCGCGAGCTCGCGACCGTCGACCAGCGTCGCGCTGCCCCACGGCTGGGTGGCGGCGAGGAGCCCCATCGCGCCGGCGAGCAGCAGCGCCAGCACCGCAACGAGTCGCGCGCTCATGCGCGTGCGCGCATCGACGACGCGACCGCGACGGCCCGCAGCGGTGCGGCGGCCTTGCTGCGCACCTCCTGCAGCTCCGTCTCGGGATCGCTGTCGGCGACGAGCCCGGCGCCGGACTGCACGTGCGCCACCCCGTCGCGCATCGTGACCGTGCGGATCGCGATCGCGAGGTCCGCGTCGCCGGCCAGGTCGAGCCATCCGACGACGCCGCCGTACACGCCGCGCTGAGCGGGCTCGAGGGCGTCGATGATCTCGAGCGCGCGCGGCTTCGGCGCACCCGAGAGCGTGCCGGCCGGGAAGGTGGCGCGGAACGCGTCGACGGCGGTCGCGTCGTCGCGCATCCGGCCCTCGACGGTGGAGACGATGTGCATGATGTGGCTGAAGCGCTCGATCGCCATGAGCTCGGTGACGGCGACCGTGCCGGGCACGCACACCTTCGCGAGGTCGTTGCGGGCGAGGTCGACGAGCATGACGTGCTCGCTGCGCTCCTTCGGGTCGGCGAGCAGGTCGTCGGCGAGCGCCCGGTCCGCGACCGGGTCGCCGCCGCGCGGCCGGCTGCCGGCGATCGGATGCATCGTCGCGGCGCCGTCGTGGACGGTCACGAGCGCCTCGGGGCTCGAGCCGACCACCGCGTACGGGGCGCCCGCGGCGTCCTCGAGCGAGAGCAGGTAGAGGTAGGGCGAGGGGTTGAGCATGCGCAGCACGCGGTAGACCTCGAGCGGGTCGGCGCCGGTGGCGAGGTCGAACCGCGCGGAGAGCACGACCTGGAAGACGTCGCCGTCGACGATGTGCTGCTTCGAGGTGTCGACCATCGCCCGGAACGCGTCGGCGCTCACGCGCGCGGTCGGCAGCGGCTCCGCGTCGCGGTCGAGCGAGGCGAGCGAGCCGTGCGCGGGGCGGGCGAGCTCGGCCTCGAGCGCGTCGAGCCGTGCCTGCGCGTCGCGCCACAGCGCATCCGCGTCGTCGACGCCGTCGTTGAGGACGTTCGCGACGAGGTGCGCCGCTCCCGTGCGGTGGTCGAGCACGACGAGCGTCGCCGCGAGCGACATCGCGATCGCCGGCACGTCGACCTCGCGCGGGGGCGCGTCCGGCAGCCGCTCGAGCTCGCGCACCGCCTCCCAGCCGATGTGGCCGACCAGCCCGCTCGTGAGTCGGGGCAGCCCGTCGATGCGGGGCGTGGCCCAGCGGCGCAGCACGTGCTCGACGGTCTCGAGGCCGCCCCGGCGCGCGTCGTCGCCCAGCAGCCGCTCGGCCGACACCGTCGCGGAGCGCCAGACGACCTCGCCGCGGTCT
>JBAZPY010000324.1:0-2946 GCA_041645515.1 Agrococcus sp. | reverse complement strand
GCGACCTGGTGGCGGCCGGCGCGTCGATCGTGAAGGTCGGCGTCGGCCCGGGCGCCATGTGCACGACCCGGATGATGACGGCCGTCGGCCGCCCGCAGTTCTCGGCGGTGCTCGACACGTCGACGGCCGCGCTCGAGCTCGGCGCACGGGTGTGGGCCGACGGCGGCGTGCGGTACCCGCGCGACGTCGCGCTCGCGCTCGCCGCCGGCGCATCCAGCGTCATGATCGGCTCGTGGTTCGCGGGCACCATCGAGGCGCCCGGGCGCCTGCAGCGGGATGCGCATGGCCGGCTGTACAAGGAGTCGTGGGGCATGGCGTCGACGAGGGCGGTCGAGGGCAGGTTCGGCGGCCTCGACCCGTACGAGCTCGCGCGCAAGCGGCTCTTCGCCGAGGGCATCTCGTCGTCGACGATCATGCTCGACCCGCAGCGGCCGAGCGTCGAGGACCTCGTCGACATGATCACCGCGGGCGTGCGCTCGTCGTTCACGTACGCGGGCGCCGACAGCGTGCCGGCGTTCCGCGAGCGCGCGAGGGTCGGCGTGCAGTCGGCGGCGGGCTACGAGGAGGGCAAGGCGCTGCCCGTCTCGTGGTGACGATGCGGGCGCCCGCACGGCGAGCGCCGGTAGGATGCCCGGGTGAACGACGACCCCAGTCATAGTCCCGAGCCGGAACCGATCCTCTGATGGACCTCCTGCTGATCAGCGTCGGCGTGGTCCTGACCATCGGAACCGGCCTCTTCGTCGCGAGCGAGTTCGCGCTCGTCAACCTCAACCGCGATGAGCTCGAAGCCCGGCGCGAGCGCGGGGAGACCCGGCTCGAGGGCACCATCAAGGCGCTCCGCCAGACGTCCACGCACCTCTCGAGCGCGCAGCTCGGCATCACGCTCACGACGCTCCTCACCGGCTACACGATGGAGCCCGCGATCTCGCGCCTGCTCGCCCCGGTGCTCGTCGGCTGGGGCATGCCCGAGGGCATCGCCGAGCCGCTCTCGAGCGTCGTCGCCATCACCGGCGCGACGATCCTCTCGATGATCGTCGGCGAGCTGGTGCCCAAGAACTTCGCGCTCGCCAAGCCGCTCGGCACCGCGATCGCCGTCACCCCGTTCCAGCGCGCCTTCACCGCGGTCTTCAAGCCCGCCGTGCTCGCCCTCAACGGCTCCGCGAACGGCATCCTCCGCTCGATCGGCCTCGAGCCGAAGGAGGAGCTCTCGGGCGCCCGGACCGCCGAGGAGCTGTCGACGCTCGTGCGTCGCAGCGCCATGGAGGGCGCCCTCGACGCCGGAGCCGCGACGCTGCTCTCGCGCACCCTGCGCTTCTCGGAGCTGAGCGCGGGCGACGTCATGACGCCCAGGCCGCGCGTCCAGGCGGTCGAGCGCTCGGCATCCGTCGCCGACCTCGTCGCCCTGGCGCACGCGACCGGCCTGAGCCGCTTCCCCGTCTACGACGACGACCTCGACGACGTGCTCGGGATCGCGCACATCAAGCAGGCGATCTCGGTGCCGCGCGACCGCCGCGCCGACGTGCCGGTCGCCGCCATCGCCGAGGAGCCGCACCGCGTGCCCGAGTCGGTCAAGCTCGACGCGCTGCTGCGAGACCTGAAGGAGCGCGGCTACCAGATGGCGATCGTCATCGACGAGTACGGCGGCACGGCCGGCATCACGACGCTCGAGGACCTCGTGGAGGAGGTCGTCGGCGAGGTGTCGGACGAGCACGACCGGATGCACGTCGAGGTCGTGCGCGGCCCCGGCTGGGTCACGTTCCCCGGATCCTTCCGACCCGACGAGCTGCGCGAGCGCGCGCGCGTCGAGGTGCCGGAGGACGGCCCGTACGAGACGATCGGCGGCTTCATCATGGCCGCGCTCGGCACCGTGCCGGTCGTCGGAGACAGCGTCGAGATCGAGGGCGGCACGCTGCGGGTCGAGCGGATCGACGGCCGCCGCGTCGACCGCGTCCGCTTCGTCGAGCGCCAGGAGCAGGACCAGCAGCAGGAGGAGGCACGATGAGCGACTGGCTCGGCATCATGTGGCTCGTCATCCTGCTGGCGGCGAACGCGTTCTTCGTCGGCGCCGAGTTCGCCGTGATCTCGGCGCGCCGCAGCCAGATCGAGCCGCTCGCCGACCGCGGCAACCGGGCCGCGAAGCTCGCGCTGTGGGCGATGGAGCACGTCTCGCTCATGCTCGCGATGTGCCAGCTGGGCATCACGATCTGCTCGCTGCTGATCCTCAACGTCTCGGAGCCCTCGATCAAGTACGCGCTGGAGGGGCCGCTCGCCTGGACCGGTCTCGCGCCCGAGGCGGTGTCGGTCGTCGCCTTCGTCATCGCGCTGCTGCTCGTCACCTACCTGCACGTCGTGTTCGGCGAGATGGTGCCGAAGAACGCCGCGTTCTCGGTGCCCGACCGCGCTGTGCTGCTGCTCGCTCCGCCGCTCGTGCTCATCTCGCGCGTCTTCAAGCCGGTCATCTGGGCGATGAACGCGACCGCGAACGGCATCCTGCGGCTGTTCCGGGTGCAGCCGGTCGATGAGGCCGCGAGCGCGTTCACGATCGACGAGGTGGAGACGATCGTCGAGACGTCGAAGCGTGAGGGGCTCCTGTTCGACCCCACCGGTGCCATCTCGCGCACGTTCGAGTTCACGGAGCGGCGGGTCCGCGACGTGGCGCTGCCGCTCGACGAGATCGTCGCCCTGCCCTTCGGCGCGACGCCGGCCGACCTCGAGCAGGCGGTGCGCGAGCGCGGCTTCTCCCGCTACGTCATCTCGGACGCCGACGGCAACCCGAGCGGCTACGTGCACATCAAGGACGTGCTCGGCGCCGACGACGAGGACGTGGACGTGCCCGTGCCGCCCAAGCGCATCCGCCAGCTCGCGTCGATCTACCAGGAGGCGGAGGTCGAGGACGCGCTCGCCCTGATGCGCTCGACCGGCGCCCACATCGCGCGCTCGTTCGAC
>JBAZPY010000323.1:0-2951 GCA_041645515.1 Agrococcus sp. | reverse complement strand
AGGAAGCGGCGCGTGTAGACGAAGAACGCCTCACCGAGCGCGAGCGCGAGGATCGCGATCGCGACGGGCCACACGGCGGATGCGTCGGACTGCGCCAGCGGCCCGTCGACGAGCGCGCGCATGGCGATCGGCGTGGCGAGGCTCAGCAATGCTGAGATCAGCGCAGCCACGGTGCCGAGGATGAGCCGCGGCAGCACGGGGCGGAGGAACGGCAGGAGCCGGCCGAGCGCGCGGAGGTGGCTCGCGGTGACAGGCTGCTCGGGCGAGGGCGTCGAGGACATGAGGGAGATCCTTCAAGCGGGCGTCGTGGGCCCGCGCGGTGCTGTGCGACCGGTGGGTCGCGGCGGTGGTGCTGCGTCGCCGGCTGAGCGGCCGGGACGACGGGCGAGCGAGGCTCGCGACGGGCTGCGAGGCCCTCCTGCTACCGGAGTCCGGCGACGCGGGGGCGGCCGAGGAGGGCGCGGGCGGCAGCGATCGGAGCGGTCGTCGTCGTGCTCATGGCATCCTCCTCAGTCGCCGCGGCGGTTGGCGCGGACAGCCTTCGAGTCTAAGCAGATCCACAGCATCGCGTCTAGCCCCGACGCCGCGCGAGTTGCGAGGTCGCGGAGCGGCGACGGCGGCCCGGAGGGACCCGCTCCACCGCCGGGGACCCGGTGCACCGGGTCCCGCTCGGTGAACGGGGTCCCCTCCGGCGGGGCGTGTCAGTGCGCGAAGTGGCGCTCCCCGGTGAAGTACATCGTGATGCCGGCCGCGTTCGCCGCGGCGATGACCTCCTCGTCGCGCACCGAGCCGCCGGGCTGCACGACCGCGGTGACGCCTGCGTCGAGCAGGATCTGCAGGCCGTCCGCGAACGGGAAGAACGCGTCCGAGGCTGCGACCGAGCCGGCGGCGCGGTCCCCCGCGCGCTCCACGGCGAGCTTGCACGAGTCGACCCGGTTCACCTGGCCCATGCCGACGCCGACGGATGCGAGACCCGAGGCGAGCAGGATGGCGTTCGACTTCACCGAGCGGCACGCGCGCCACGCGAACTCGAGGTCCGCGAGCACCGCGTCCGAGACGTGCGAGCCGCTCACCCGGCGCCACGTGTGCGACGAGAAGCCCTCGAACGTGTCGGGCTGCTGCACGAGCACGCCGCCGGAGACCTGGCGCAGCTCGGAGCCCTCGCGCGCGTAGCCCTCGGGCAGGCGCAGCAGCCGGATGTTCTTCTTCGCGGTCAGCAGCTCGAGCGCCTCCGGCTCGAAGTCGGGCGCGACGACCACCTCGGTGAAGATGTCCTTGACGGTCTCGGCCATGGCCCGCGTGACCGTGCGGTTCGCCGCGATGACGCCGCCGAACGCGGACACCGGGTCGCACGCGTGCGCACGCTCGTGCGCGGAGGCGATCGGGTCGGCGGCGCCGGCCGCGCCCACCGCGATGCCGCAGGGGTTCGCGTGCTTGATGATCGCGACGGCGGGCTCGCTGAAGTCGAACGCGGCGCGCAGGGCGGCATCCGCGTCGACGTAGTTGTTGAACGACATCGGCTTGCCGTGCAGCAGCTCGGCCTGCGTGATGCCCGCGCCGCCTGGCAGTGCGAAGATGCCCGCCTGCTGGTGGCTGTTCTCGCCGTAGCGCAGGCCCGACACGAGCGTCGCCGCGCCGACCGCCTTCAGCAGGCCCGTCGCGCTGCTGGTGTCGGGCGCGGATGCCTCGGGCTCGGCCGGCGCGGACGCCGCGGCAGCGGGGGCCGCGGTCTGCGCTGCCGCCTCCGCAGCAGGAGCGGCCGCAGCTCCCTCGACCGGCTCCCCCGCGAACCAGCGGGCGACAGCGGTGTCGTAGGCGGCGGTGTGGGCGAACGCGTCGCGGGCGAGCGCGCGGCGCTGCAGCAGGTTGAGCCCGGTGCCGGCCGCCTTCGCGATCAGCGGGTAGATGCGCGGGTCGGTGACGATCGCGACGTTGGCGTGGTTCTTCGCGGATGCGCGCACCATCGCGGGCCCGCCGATGTCGATCTGCTCGATCACGTCGGCGTCAGCGGCACCCGAGCGGACCGTCTCGACGAACGGGTAGAGGTTCACCACGACGAGCTCGAAGGGCGCGATGCCCAGGTCGGCGAGCTGCGCCTCGTGGTGCTCGAGCCGCAGGTCGGCGAGCAGGCCGGCGTGGATCGCCGGGTGGAGCGTCTTCACCCGGCCGTCGAGCGCCTCCCGGAACCCGGTGACCTGGGCCACCTCGGTGACCGCGAGACCGGCGTCTGCGAGCATCTTCGCCGTCGACCCGGTGGACACGAGCTCGACACCCGCCTCGGCGAGGGCACGGCCGAGATCGACGACGCCCGTCTTGTCGCTCACCGACAGCAGCGCTCGCCGGAAGGGCACCACGTCGCGGTCGCGGTAGAGGCTCGGGTCGTGCTGGGGTCCGCTCACTGTGCTATTCCTCCGTGTCGGGTGTGCGCCGGCGCTCGAGGCCGTGCTCGGCCAGGTCGCAGGTGCCGTCGGCGATGTCGGCGATCACGCTCGCGAGCAGGTCGCGCTCGACGAGCTTGATGCGGTCGTGCAGCGTCTCCTGAGTGTCGTCGGGCAGCACGGGCACGCGCTGCTGCGCCAGGACGGGACCGGTGTCGACGCCGCTGTCGACGATGATGACGGATGCGCCGGTCTCGGTCGCGCCGGCCGCGAGCGCGTCGCGCACGCCGTGAGCGCCGGGGAACTCGGGCAGGAACGCCGGGTGGGTGTTGAGGATCGCGGGCTCGAAGCGCGCGACCGCGGCCGGCGAGAGCAGCCGCATGAAGCCGGAGAGCACGATCACGTCGGGCTCGAACGCCGCGATCCGGTCGGCGATCCGGTCGGACCACGCGTCGCGCGGAGCCTCGAACGGCTCCACGAACGTGCGGATCCCGGCCGCGCGGGCGACCTCGATGCCGCCGCACTCGCGGTCGGCGCCGACCGCGATGATCTCGGCCGGCACGCGGCCGGCGC
>JBAZPY010000322.1:0-2954 GCA_041645515.1 Agrococcus sp. | reverse complement strand
GTTCCTCCGCTACGACACCGGGGGCGTCGGAGCCTTCGCCGTCGACGAGGACGGGGTCGTGGCTGACACCGTCCTCGTGTCCATCGGCGGCCGCCGGCTCGATCGGCTGTTCGACACCCAGGATCGCCCCCTCAACGCGATGGCGATCCAGCTGGTCGAGTTCGACCTGCGCCAGTTCCAGCTCGTCCAGACCGATCACGGTCGGTACACGCTCCGGGTCGACGCCGACCCGGATCCGGATCGGGACGCTCGCATCCGGGCGCAGCTGCTGGGTCTGCTCGGCGCGGACGCCGACGTCCGGATCGAGCACGTCGACGGCGTGCCGCTGCTCGCGTCCGGCAAGCGCCGCATCGTGGTCAACGAGTGGCGGCCCGCGGGATGACGAGCCACGCCATGGATCTCGCCGCCGCCAGCCGTCGATCGGTCTACTGGACCCTCGACCGGGCTCGAGGAGGTCGCGTCGCGGCCGCGGTGGCCGACGTCGGCGCACTCCTCGACGACCCCCGGTCTCCGCACGCCCGCGACGTGCGCCGCACCCGGCTTGCGGACATCGTCCGGTACGCGGTCGAGCAGACCGACTTCTACGCGCGCTGCGCCACGGGCGACCTCGCCGATCTGCCGGTCGTCGACAAGGCGACGTTCCGCACGCACGGCCCCGCGATGCTCGCCCGCGGGATCGACTGGTCGAAGGTGCACCCTCATCAGACGTCCGGCTCCACGGGCACCCCGTTCGAGTCCCTCTGGGATGCGGGCAAGATCCTGCGCAACCGAGCCGACACCGTCGCGCTCGGCGAGCGGGCGGGCTACCGGCTGGGCATGCGCATGCTCTACCCGCGCGACTGGGCCGGCCAGTACGGCAAGGGCCGTCTGCGCAGCCTCAAGGAGGCCATCACGCCCATCGAGGTCCGCACGCTCGATGCGGCTCGGGCGCGCGAGATCCTCGGCTGGATCCGGCGCCGCCTGCGGCCGGTGATGCTGCTGGGCTACGGCTCCGCCCTGGAGGAGCTCTGCCGCGCGTCCGAGGAGGCAGGCATCGATGTCCGGGGCCGGGTCGCGGGCGTCATCGCCGTCGGGGAGGCGCCCACCGCGTACCTCCGCAGCGCGGTGCCGAGGACGTTCGGCCGCCCGCTCGTGGTGCGCTACTCGAACACGGAGAACGGGCTGATCGCTCAAGAGGAACCCGGGCAGCCCGGCTACCGGATCAACGTCTCCGGCTATCACATCGAGATCCTCCGGCACGGATCCGACGAGCCCGCCGCCCCCGGCGAGGAGGGGCGCATCGTGCTCACGGATCTCTTCAATCGGGCGATGCCCTTCCTGCGCTACGACACCGGCGACGTCGGCGTCTTCGCCGCCGACGAGGACGGCACCGTGGACGACACCGCCCTCGTGTCCATCGGCGGCCGCGTCCTCGACCGGTTGTTCGACACCCAGGGCCGCCCGGTCAACCCGATGGTGATCGAGCTCCTCGAGTTCGACGTGCGTCAGTACCAGCTGATCCAGACGGGTCCCGGACGGTACACGGTCCGGGTGAACGCCGCTCCGGATACTGGACTGGATGCCCGCATCCGGCGGTGGTTCCTGGATCTGCTCGGAGCGGACGCGGACATCCGGCTCGAGCGCGTCGACGAGGTCCCCCTGCTCGCGTCCGGCAAGCGCCGGATCGTCGTCAACGAGTGGCGGCCCGCCGGGTGACGCGCGCGCCCGCGAGGCCGGTCGCGCGGTCGAGCAGCATGGCTGCGGCCTCCGGGGAGCGATCGGCGGCGCGGATGCCGTGGCCGATCAGGTGCAGCGCCGTCAGCGACGCGGCGTGCGGGTCGTGCAGCCAGCGGTCGGCCGCCTCGTCGGCGATGCCCTGCAGCAGCGCGGCGTCGGCGGAGCGGCCGGCCACCTCGTTGCGCACCGAGCTCGCGATCGCGTGGCCCACGAAGGCGGCCGCGTCGTCCGCGGCGTCGCCGAGACCTGCCGTGTCGACGTCGATGACGCTCGAGACCCGCCCGCCGTCGAAGAAGAGCTGGCCGATGTGCAGGTCGCCGTGGACGACGCGCGGCGGCCCGACCCGCCGCAGGTGCGGCACGAGCGCGGGCAGCAGCGCGCGCACATCCGCGCCGCGCTCGGGCAGGTCGGCCGCGAGCCGGTCGAGGTGCCAGTCGACGCGAGAGCCCACCGATGCCCGGGCGATGCGTCGCGTGCGCACGCTCAGCAGGTGCTCGCGCAGGTCGTCGACAGCGTCGAGCAGCTCGCCCGTCGGCAGGCGGCTCGCCGCGACGGGGCCCGGCGTGCCGGTCGCGTCGCGCACCACGACCACGCCCGCGGGCGTCCAGTGCACCACCTCCGGAGCGGGCACGCCGGCCTCGCGGCAGGCGCGGTGGATCTCGGCGAGGTCCTCCGCCTCGCCGGGCCGCACGACCTTCACGAACACGTGCGTCCCGTGCTGCGTGAGTCGCACGACGGCGCGACGCCCGGGCCGGTAGGCGAGCACGCGGGCCTCGATCTCGCCCTCGCTGCCCGCCGCGCGGGAGATCCGGGCGAGGCGCTCCGGGTCGAGCGCAGTGCGCAGGGCCGGCAGCCGGGGATCGAGCGGATGCTTCCAGATGCGGGCGACCGGGACGCCGTCGCGCGAGCGGATGAGGAAGCCCGTCTCGCGCGCGACGGGCTGGCGGGAGCTGTCGACGAACCAGTCGCCGGCGTGCTCGCCGGCGTCGACGGTGAAGCGGGCGATGCTGCCCTCGCCGAAGGGCTCGACCGCGATCAGGCGACCGGCGGCGCCGATCGCCTTCTCCAGCAGCCGCTGCTCCAGCATCCGACCATCGTCCCAGCACTGGCCGGGGGACACGCCAGGAACGCGTGCCGCGGGCGCAAAAGTGCGGCACTTGGCGGAGGGGCGCGGGCGCCGCCGCAGCAGCGGGCCTACGCGTTCGACGACTGCTCGGCGGGCTGTTCCACGGCCTGCC
>JBAZPY010000321.1:0-2956 GCA_041645515.1 Agrococcus sp. | reverse complement strand
TGCTGCTCGCCGCCTACGTCGACGAGCCCGCCCTGTCGCTGCTGACGCCGCAGGTGACGGCACTCGACCTGCATGAGCGGGAGCACGGCGCGCGGTGCGCGACCGAGCTCATCGATGCGATCACGGGTGCGGAGCCCGGCCCCGGTGCTGCCTCGCGCACGCTCCGCCCGACGCTCGTCGCCCGCGCCAGCACGCGCGGAGGCCGGCGGCACGCGTAGCGCCGCCGGCCTCCGGGTCGTCTGCCGCTAGGCGAGGGCCGCGATGACGTCCTTCGCGGCGGCCCAGCCCGAGCGGATGCCGCCATCGACGTGCTGGAAGCCGTGCCCGGCGAAGTCGCTGCACGCCCAGTGGATGGGTCCGACCGGCGTGCGCTGGTCCGCGCCGTAGCGCGTGAGGCCGCCCAGGTCGTAGGAGGCCGCGTAGGCGCCGCGCGTCCACTCCTCGGTGCCCCAGTCGCTCTCGAAGTAGACGATGGGCTCGCCCGCCTCCTCGCCGAAGTAGTCGACCAGGCTCGCCAGGATCCGCTGCTTGCGCTCCTCGGCCGGGAGAGCGAACACGGCGTCGGCGTGCTCGTCGGAGACGAACCCGACGAGCGTGCCCTTGTCGTCCTCGTGGTTCGAGTTGTCATACGCCTCGTGCACCAGCTCGTACGGGCTGAACGCGGTGCCGGAGAGCCCGTTGTCGCGCCAGAACGGCCGGTCGTAGACGGCGTGCACCTTGATCACGAGGCCGAGCGACAGGTGCTGGTGCAGCTGGTGCTGCCGGCGGGGGAGCGGCGGCTGGTAGTCGATGCGCGAGAACAGGTTCGGCGGCATCGCGACGATGACGCGCCTGCCGCGCACCGTGCCGCGGTCGGAGAAGACGGTCACGCCGTCCTCGTCGTGCTCGATGCGCCGGACGGGCGCGTCGAGCACGACCCGATCGCCGAGCCCCGCGGCGAGCCCGAGCGGAACGCTCTGCAGGCCGCCCACGACACGGCGGTCGAGGATGAACTCCGAGTCGACGAGGTTCGAGAACGAGCCGGCGGATGCCGCCATGAAGACGGCCTGGAGCGCGCTGAACGCGTGCGCCGGCTTCGTCAGCATCGCCTCGGCGATGAAGAGCGAGATGTGGCGGCGGGCGAGCGCGTCATCGGTCTGCGCCTCGAGCCACTCCTCGAACGACACCGTGTCGAGCTCCCGCGCCTGCGGGTGCTCCCACGGCGACTCGGGGTCCATCGCGGCTGCCAGCTCGTCCAGCACGACGGTCAGCCGCTCCATCTCGGCCTCGGTCTCTGCCGGCACGGGCAGCTGCTCGCCGAGGAACTCGATGCGCTCGCCGCCGGCGGCGATGTAGACGTTCTGGCCCTCGCGGTAGCGGGCGAAGGTCTCGAGGCCCAGCGCATCGATCGTCTCGAGCAGCGCGGACTGGTCGGGGGAGACCCACTGGCCGCCGATCTCGAGCATCGCGCCGTCGATCTCGCGGGTCCAGAGCCGCCCGCCGACACGGTCGCGGGCCTCGAGCACGACGACCTCGTGCCCGGCTTCGCGCAGCCGGGTGGCGGCGGAGAGCCCTGCGACGCCTGCGCCGATGATGACGACGTCGCAGTCGCGATGCTCGTCGAGCTGGTGGTTGCTCATCCTGTGTCTCCTTGTCATGGATGCGGCGGGGCGCCGTGGTGCGTCGGCATTGACGGGAGCCCTCGTCCTCAGTACGGTCGCTACATCTGTTGATCGTGTGGTCAATAGTAGGCGGTGAGAGGAACGATCGCAATGACATGGCGGATGCCTGCAGAGACGGCCGAGCACGAGCGCACCTGGATGGCGTTCCCCAGGGAGGGCGTGACGCTCGGGGCGTCGGCCGAGGAGCGGCAGGAGGGGTACGAGGCGTGGACGGCCGTGGCGAACGCGATCGCCGCCTTCGAGCCCGTCACGATGGTCGCCGACCCGTCCGAGGTCGCCAGGGCGAAGCGGATGCTCGACGGGGCCATCGAGGTCGTCGAGGCGCCGCTCGACGAGTTCTGGATGCGCGACGTCGGCCCGACGTTCGTCCTCGACGACGAGGACCCCGGACGCCTCGGCGCCGTCGACTGGATCTTCAACGGCTGGGGCGCGCCGGCGTGGGCGGAGTGGCAGCTCTCGGCCGCCCTCGGGGCGACCGTCGGCGCGCTCGCCGGCGCCGAGCGCATCGGCTCCCTGCTCGTCAACGAGGGCGGCGGCATCCATGTCGACGGCGAGGGCACCGTGCTGCTGACCGAGACCGTGCAGCTCGACCCTCGCCGCAATCCCCACGCGGATCGCACCCGCGTGGAGGCGGAGCTCGCGCGCACCATCGGCGCCGAGCACGCCATCTGGCTGCCGCGGGGGCTCACGCGCGACTACGAGGAGTTCGGCACCAACGGGCACGTCGACATCGTCGCAGCCTTCGCGTCGCCCGGCCGGGTGCTGCTGCATGAGCAGCTGGACCCCGCGCATCCCGACCACGCCGTCAGCCGGGAGATCCGCGCGGTGCTCGAGGCCAGCACGGATGCCCGCGGGCGCGCGATCGAGGTCGTCGCGCTCCCGGCGCCCGCGACGCTCCGCGACGACGAGGGCTTCGTCGACTGGAGCTACGTCAACCACTCCGTGGTGAACGGCGGCGTGGTCGTCTGCGGCTTCGGCGAGCCCGAGGCCGACGCCCGCGCACGCGAGGTCCTGGCCGAGGCCTACCCGGGTCGCGACGTGGTCACGGTCGACGCGCGGCCGATCTTCGCCCGCGGCGGCGGCATCCACTGCATCACCCAGCAGCAGCCGCGCGCGTGACGGCATGACGATGGCCCAGTGACGATGACCGCATGACGATGGCCCCGGATCCTCGATCCGGGGCCGTCGTCGTGCCGGCTGCGGCTCAGCCGACGATGAGCTTCTTGTTCATGAACTCGTCCATGCCGTGCGGGCCGAGCTCGCGGCCGAAGCCGCTCCGCTTGGTGCCTCCGAAC
>JBAZPY010000320.1:0-2970 GCA_041645515.1 Agrococcus sp. | reverse complement strand
GCTCGGCGAGCGCGCGCGCGAGCGTCGACTTGCCGGCACCGCCGAAGCCCGCGATGCCCACCACCAGCACGCGCCCCTCGACCATGCGGGCACGGATCCGTTCGGCCAGCTCGTCGACGGACGTCACCTCGGTCATCGGAGCAGCGCCACGACGCGCTCCGCCGTGCCCCACGAGAGCGTCATGCCGGAGCCGCCGTGCCCGTACGCGGAGACCACGCGCAGCGCCCGGCCCGGCACGTCCTCGATGCGCAGCCGCGACCGGCCCGGCCGCAGGCCGACCGCGCGCGACAGGATGCGCTGCCCGGCGACGGCCGGCACGAGCGCCGCGCACCGCTCGAGGATCGCGGCCTCCGTGGCCGGATCCGGCTCGAGCGACGTCGCGCCCTCCTCGTGCGTGCCGCCGAGCACGACGCAGTCGCGGCGCGGCAGCACGTAGGCGAGCCCGGCCGGGTTGTCGTCGTCGATCACGAACTCGGTGATGCCCGGGTTCTCGACCCGCACCACCTGGCCGCGCACGGGCACGACGCTCGCGTCGTCGCCGAGCAGCGATCCCCCGCGCGCCCCGGCGGCCACGACCGCGATGTCGAAGCCGTGCGCGAGCGCATCCACGTCGTCGACGGCGCGGCGCTCGAAGCGCACGCCGAGCGCCTCGCACCGCTGCCGCAGCCACGGCAGGTAGAGCGACATGGTCGCGAGCGGCACGGTGATGCGCATGCCGGTCGCGCCGGGCGGGAGGGCGGATGCGTCCAGCTCGGTCACGTGCCCGACCGGCAGGTGCGCGGTCCAGGAGCGATCCGGGCGGGGCGTGCGCTCGACGATGACGCCGCGGCGCAGGTCGACGCCCGCCTCCGGGTGCTCCTCGGCGATCCCGGTGAAGCGCCGCAGGGTGCTCGCGAGCATCGCGTCGACCGCCACCGAGCGCTCGGCGGCGTACGGGAACCAGACGGCGCCGGCGATCGCCGAGGTGGTGTCGAGCGGCTCGAGGTCGGCGAGCACGGTCACGTCGCGACCGTCGGCCGCGAGCTCGTGCGCGACCGACAGCCCGATCACGCCCGCTCCGATCACGGCGACCCGCTCGCCCATCCCCACTCCTCAACGTCGCTGGTGGTCACTCAGGCGCATTATCGCGCTGATCGACCACCCGCGACGTTGAGATCAATGGAGCGGGACGGCCTCGAGGGGGTCGCCGCGGTCGATGTAGACGGATGCGTCGGGCGTCGTCGCGGCCGCGAGGCGCTCCATCGCGGCCGCCTCGAGCTCGGGATGCCGACCGTCGAGCGCGCCGACGCGCAGGGCCACGACGAGGTCGAAGGGCAGCTCATCGCGGCGCAGCCGGAACTCCTCGGCCGAGGAGACGCGGAACTCGAGGCTGCCGCGGTCCGGGGCGCTCTGCGCCGCGCCGATGGCGAGCGGCGAGCGATCGATCCCGAGCACGTGCCCCTCCGGCCCGACGCGCTCCGCGATCGCCCGAGCCAGCGCGCCCGGGCCGCACCCGACCTCGAGCACGCGCATGCCGGGACGCAGCGGCAGCGCCTTGAGCACCGCCGCGAGCCGCGGGGAGAGATCGGCCGTCATGTCGCCTCCAGGGCACCGAGCATGGCGGTCGTGGCCGGACGGCACAAGGCTCCGAAGCCGAGCATGCCGGCGAGGAGCGGTCGACCGAAGCCTCCGCTCCTCGCTCTCGACGCTCAGTACGAGGGATCCGTGCTCGTGCGCGTCCACGTGCGCTCGGTCATGAAGCGGACCATCTCCACGTCGGCGCACGGGCTGCCGTCTGCTCGGCACTCCACGAGCGCGAGCGTCAGGCCGTCGCCGTCGAGGCTCCAGTCGTAGGTGGCGCCATTGGTGTCGTCTCCCATCGTCAGTGTCTCCCCGTCGATCGTGAAGACGCCGCCGTCGCCCTCCGGGACGCCGTTGACCAACCACAGCTCACCGTCTCCGATGAACCCCTGCCACCACTCCGGGCCGTCGAAGCCGAGCCGCGCGGCGGTCAGCTCGCCGAGCTCGGCCTTCTCCTCCGGCAGGAACGCGTCGGCGAGGAAGGCGAGCTCGTCGGGCGTGTAGACGTAGTCCCACGTGCCGTCGAGCACGCCGTCGCCGTAGCTCGCGGGGTCGGGGCCGGCCGCGACCGGCGGCGCGATGGTGGGGCGGGTGGCCTCCATCTCGTCGATGACGCCGCCCGTGTCCGAGCTTCCGGGCGCGATGCGCACCGCGGTGACGGGGCCGGGCCAGAAGTCCGATGGCTGAGCGTGCGCCTGCGCACCGCCGAGCACGAGGTCTCCGTCCACCCTGATCGGCGCCGCGAACGGAGTGACCGCGGCCTCGACCCCGTCCACGTAGAGCGCGATCGTACCTGCGCTGGCGTCGAACGTGCCGGCCAGATGCACCCATCGCTCCGGGTCCACGACGGCGGCAGCACCGAGCGCCCGCACGGTGTGGTCACCGCTGTTGGTGTCCGCGTCCTTCATGCTGAAGGCGTAGCTGCCCTCCGCCACCCCCAGGAAGAAGCTGCCGGCGACCTCGCCGATCTGCGACACCGCGTTCACGAACGGGGCCTCCCCGCCGAGCGCCACCCAGGTCGAGACCGTGAAGCTCTCCCTCGTGTCGAACTCCGGCGGCGCGGGCGCGGTCGCGAATCCGGTGAGGCCGTCGAGGACGAGGACGCCGTCGGTGAGCTCCGCGCCGCCCTCGAGGGTGACGGATGCGTCGGCGTCCGCGGTCAGGAAGGTCCACCCCTCCGACGCGGCACCGACGGGGGCCGCGGGAGCGCATCCCGATGCCGTGAGCAGGAGGGCCGCGGCGAGCGCCATGACGCGCGCGCCGTTCGAAGGGCTGATGTGCTGGTTCGTGTTCATGCGCTGATCGTGATCGCCGGTGGTATCGCTTCAGCCCGCGCCGGTATGCATCGGGTATGCGCCGCGCGCGCTGCTGTTGACCCGGCCCAACCCCGGGCAGACAATGCGACCGTGA
>JBAZPY010000319.1:0-2975 GCA_041645515.1 Agrococcus sp. | reverse complement strand
CAGCGTCGCGACCACCGGCTCCGCGAGCGCGAGCGTCGTCGCGCTCGACGACGGCAGCGCGCGCAGCGCGTACCCGAACAGCAGGTACGCGAGCGCCATCGGCACGAGCGCGAGGTACCCGACGGTCAGGAGCCCCGCGGGGGAGACCAGCGGCCCGAGCCCCACGACCGCGAGCCAGCCGAGGCACGCGAGGCCGCCGACCAGGAAGAGCGCGCCCATCGCCCCCGAGGCGCTCGCGCCGCGCCCGATGAGTCGAGCGCCCGCGAACGCGTAGAGCGCGTAGCCGAAGCCGGCGAGCAGGGCCAGCCCGACGCCCGTGGCCGCCGACGCATCCGCACCGGACGAACCGTCATCGGTGCCGCCGTGGCCGCCGACCGCGAGCAGCACGATCCCGACGACCGCGATCCCCGTCGCCAGCGCCCAGCGCCCGTCGGGCCGGCGCCGGTCGACCGTCCACTCGAGCAGCGCGGCGAAGATGGGGCCGGAGCCGAGCGCGACGACGTTCCCGACCGCCACACCTGCGAGCGTCATCGACGGGTAGTAGGCGGCCGGGTAGAGCACGACGCCGACGGCGCCGGCGAGCAGCCAGCCGAGGTGCGCGCGCTGCCGCAGCACGGCGACGACCCGGCGGAACGAGACGGCCGCGAGCACGAGACCCCCGACGCCGAAGGTGGCGAGCCCGATCGCGAGCGCCGACGAGCCTGCGGGAGCGAAGTGCGCCACGGTGCCCGTGGTGCCCCAGAGCACGGCGGCGAGCAGCACCGCGACCGCGTGCGACGAGCCGCGCGCGGGCGCCGTCGAGGCGGAGGGCGGGGTCGGCACGCGTCGATCCTACGGAGCCGTCCGGCCGTGCACCCGAAGGGATGCGCCAGGAGCGCGTGCCAGCATTGCCGCATGCGTGCACGCCTCTCCGAGATGCTGGCCGGCGCGGGCCTCCTGCTCCGCGGCTTCGCCACCTGGTCGCGCGACCCGCGCCTGATGCTGCTGGGCGCCGTCCCCGCCCTCATCGTCGGCCTCGTGATGCTGGGGCTGCTGATCCTGCTCGCGTTCCAGGTCGGCGGCTGGGCGACGGCGCTCACGCCGTTCGCCGAGGCCTGGGACCCGCTCTGGTCCGACCTGCTGCGCACGGCCCTCGCCCTCGGCATCGTCGTCGGCGCGGTCGTGCTGTGCGTGCTGACGTTCGCGGCCATCACGCTCACCGTCGGCGAGCCCTTCTACGAGCGCATCTCGCGCGCCGTCGAGGCACGGCTCGGCGGCGTCCAGCAGGGCGCCGAGCTCGGCTTCTGGCGCTCGGCCGCCAAGGGGCTGCGCGACGCCGTAGCACTGATCGGCATGGCCGTCGGCACCGCCGCCGTCGTGTTCGTGGTGGGGCTCATCCCGCTCGTCGGCACCGTGCTCGGGCTCGTGACCGGAGCTGTGCTGGGCGGCCGGGCGCTCACGCGGGAGCTGACCGGCATCGCCGGCGACGCGCGCGGGATGACGCTCGCCGAGCGGCGGGCGCTGCTCGCCGAGCACCGCTGGCGATCGCTCGGCTTCGGCATGCTCGCGTACCTGCTGCTGCTCGTGCCCGGGCTCGCCGTGGTCGCGACGCCCGCCGCGATCGTCGGGGCGACGCTGCTGGTGCGCGACCTCCGCGGCGAGCCGACGACCGCCCCGGCGGCCTCACCGTAGCCAAGTAGGCTTGGTCCGCCCGCCCGACCGAGAGGTTCCATGCCCGCTCCTGCTGCCGTCCGACGCGCATCCCCCGACGAGATCGCCGACTGGGACGCGCGGATCGAGTCGAACCCCGACGGCGGGCACATGGTGCAGTCGTCGGCGTTCGCCGAGACCAAGCGCTTCGACGGGCTCGAGCCGGTCTACCTCGTCATCGACGCGCCGGTGCCTGCCACCGATGGGCGCCCTGCCGCCGAGCCGGACGGGACCGGCGGCACCGAGCGCATCCACGTCCTCGCGCTCGAGGGCAGAGTGTCCCTGGGCCGCTACTGGTACCTGCCGATGGGCCCCACCGCGACCGACATGCCGTCGGTCGTCGAGGGCCTCCGCGCGTTCGCGCAGCGGGAGCAGGGGCTGCTCGTCGTGAAGGTCGAGCCGCACCTCGAGCGCACGCCCGCCCGCATCGAGGAGCTGCTCGCGCTCGGCCTCGAGCAGAGCCGCGACATGCAGGTGATGACCCACACCGTCGTGCTCGACCTCGCCCAGGGCGAGGAGGCGCTGTTCGCCTCGTTCTCGCAGATGATCCGCCGACAGGTGCGCGGCGCGGTCAAGAAGGGCTACCGGGTCGAGCGCCCGGAGCCCACGCAGGAGACGTTCGACCGCATGCACGCCATGATGCTCACGGTGCAGGGCGGCAAGGGCATGGCCGGCATGCGGGAGCGGGCCTACTACGACCGGTTCTGGGGCGCCTTCACCGAGGCGGGCACCGGCCGCTTCTACTTCGGCTACGACGACGACGGCGACGAGCCGCAGGCCGGCATCTTCGTCACCACCGCGGGCCGCACGGCGGTCTACAAGGACGGCGGCTCGAGGCCGGATCGCAAGATCAACGGCGGCTCCGCGCTGCTGCTGTGGACGGCGATGCAGGACTGCATCGCCGACGGCGCGCTGGCCTTCGACCTCGCCGGCACGCCGCCGTCGGAGCGGGCCGACGAC
The DNA here is from genome assembly GCA_041645515.1 of Agrococcus sp. Taxonomy (GTDB): domain Bacteria; phylum Actinomycetota; class Actinomycetes; order Actinomycetales; family Microbacteriaceae; genus Agrococcus. The sequence continues at coordinate 326 of JBAZPY010000319.1, read as the reverse complement.
GAGTCGCACCCGTTCTACGGCCTTGCGCAGTTCAAGCTGCGGTTCGGGCCGATCACCGACTTCCTGCCGTCGTTCGACCTCGTGCTGCACCCGCTGCGCCACCGCCTGTGGGAGCGGGTCGTGCGGCGCGTCGAGTGGCGCATCAAGAAGGGCCCGGACACGCTGCGATGACCGACATGCGACTTCGCCCGGCCACCGACGCCGAGCTGCGCGACTGGGACGCGCTGGTGCTCACGAACCCCGACGGCGGGCAGTTCACGCAGACGCTCGCGTTCGCCGAGCTCAAGCGGTGGGACGGCTTCCGCACCCACCACCTCGTGTACGAC
>JBAZPY010000318.1:0-2993 GCA_041645515.1 Agrococcus sp. | reverse complement strand
AACCACCGTCGGGCAGGAGTTGATGGATCTGCTGCACCGACAGATGCTGGACCGCGCGAGCCAGCACGAGAAGTACCTGCGAGTCCAGCCCGGATGGGCTCAACGCAGCGAATGGGTTCTGGAGTCTCATGGGGGTCACTCCTGGTTCGTATCCCCATGGTGCCACGAAAGTCGCCGAACGGACACAAAAGTAGCCAAACGGCTACAAATGTAGCGCGGCGGCGGCGACGTTCGTCAAGGAAGCATGCCCCCGCGGCGGCTGCCGAGGCCAGCCCCGAAGCCAGGGCCCGGCGCCTACTCCCCGCCTAGCTGCCCCGACATCCGGTCGCGCATGGAGATCGATGCGGCGTTCAGCCCGACGAGCTCCACGGTCTTCCCGAGCAGCGCGTACTTCGTCTCGATCGCGTCGAGGGCGGCGACGGTGGATGCGTCCCAGATGTGCGAGCGCGACAGGTCGACGACGACGTGGTCGGGGTCGGCCGCGTACTCGAACTGCGTGGTGAGGTCGTTCGAGGAGGCCCAGAACAGCTCGCCCTCCACGGTGTAGCGGGCGGACGCATCCGTCACCTCGCGCCGCACCGACGCGAAGTGCGCCACCCGGCGGGCGAACAGCACCATCGCCACCAGCACGCCGGCGATCACGCCGATCGCCAGGTTGTGCGTGGCGACGACCACCGCGACGGTGACGACCATCACGAGCGTCTCCGAGATCGGCATGCGCTTGAGCGTCGACGGGCGGATCGAGTGCCAGTCGAAGGTGCCGACCGAGACCATGATCATGACGGCGACGAGCGCGGCCATCGGGATGAGCCCGACGATGTCGCCGAGCGCCACCACGAGCACCAGCAGGAACGCGCCGGCGAGGAAGGTCGAGACGCGCGAGCGGGCGCCGGAGGCCTTGACGTTGATCATCGTCTGGCCGATCATGGCGCAGCCGCCCATGCCGCCGAACAGGCCCGAGAGGATGTTCGCGACGCCCTGGCCCCACGACTCGCGCGTCTTGTTCGAGCGGGTGTCGGTGACCTCGTCGACCAGCTTGGCCGTCATGAGCGACTCCATCAGGCCGACGAGCGCCATCGCGATCGCGGTCGGGCCGATGATGCCGAGCGTCTCGAGCGTGAGCGGCACGTCGGGGAAGAAGAGCGCGGGCAGGCTCGAGGGCAGCTCGCCCTGATCGCCGACGTTCGGCACCGACCAGCCGAACAGCAGCACGGCGCCCGTGAGCAGGATGATCGCGAACAGCGGCGCGGGCACGACCTTCGTGAGCCGCGGCATGAGCACCAGGATCACCAGGCCGACGGCGACGAGCGGGTAGACGAGCCACGGCACGTCGACCACCTGCGGGATCTGCGCCATGAGGATGAGGATCGCGAGCGCGTTGACGAAGCCGACCATGACGCTGCGCGGGATGAAGCGCATGAGCTTCGCGACGCCGAGCACGCCCAGCAGCACCTGCAGCACGCCCGCGAGCAGCACCGTCGCGATGAAGTAGTCGAAGCCGTGGTCGCGCATGATCGGTGCGATGACCAGCGCGACGGCGCCGGTCGCCGCCGTGATCATGGCGGGACGGCCGCCGAGGAAGGCGATCGAGATCGCCATCACGGCCGACGAGAAGAGGCCGACGGCGGGGTCGACGCCGGCGATGATCGAGAACGAGATCGCCTCGGGGATGAGCGCGAGCGCCACCACGAGTCCGGCGAGCGCCTCCCGGGTGAGCAGCCGCGGGCTCCGCACCACGGTGGCGACGGACGGGTCGTCGCGGTAGCGGGCGCGCTCGGGCGCGGTGGTGGTCTGCATGGGACTCCTCGGGGGGCTCGCGCGCGCGAGCCGCCGCGAGGGAAGGGTGGGCGCGTCGTCGCGCGGGGGCGCATCCAGCCGGAAGGCGAGAATGGATGGCATCGGTCGAAAGCTCGACCGGGATCGACTCTACCCTAACGTGACAGTAGAGTTGACGAGGAAGATCGGATGACGGACGACATGATGCACATCGGCGAGCTGGCGGAGCGCACCGGCCTCTCGCTGCGCACGCTGCGCCACTGGGACGAGGTCGGCCTCGTGCGCGCGTCCTGTCGCACCGAGGGCGGCTTCCGCCTCTACACCGCCGACGAGGAACAGCGCGTGCGGCTGATCATGCGGATGAAGCCGCTCGGCTTCACGCTCGACGAGATGGCCGAGCTCGCGCGGGCGCTCGACGTCTCGCCGGACGCCCCGCTCGACGGCATGCCGGCGGAGCGCGCCGAGTACTTCCGCTCGGAGTCCCGCGAGCGCCGCGCGAAGCTCGCCCGACAGCTGACGGCGGCCGACGAGTTCCTCGAGCGGATCGAGCCCGTCAGTCGCGAGGCTCGTGACCGTGGTCGACCGCATACGCGCTGAGCACCTCACGGACACCATCACCTCGCCCCAGGTACTGGGATCGAAGCGTCGCGCCGAGCTGCTCCAGCGCCCCAGCCAGTTGCGCAGCGCTCAACCGCACGCCGATCTCTGGCCGCGCCATCGCGGCGTCGTGCAGCTCGAGCGCGTACGGCAGCTGCCGTGCGAGGGCGAGCTCGCGTCGCCCTTCCCGGAAGTAGAACCCCTCGGCGTGATGCACGAAGTCCAGCCGGACCTCGACGACTCGCTCGGTGAGCTCGTCGAGCACTCGTGACACCGTCGCCGCATCGAGCGCGCCGACGGATGCCGCGTAGTCCGCATCCGCCATGCCGGCCAGGTGCAGCGCCAGCGCTCGGCGCCGTGACAGCGGCGGGTAGATCTGCGAGAACCACGTCATCGCTGCTGTCAGCAGGGCGAAGCCGGTAAGCGCCTCCAACGGCGCAGCGGCCCGGATCCAGGGGTTGATCGCCAGCACGTCGCCGTAGCCGAGGGTGGTCAGGGTCACGAACGAGACGTACAGGGCCTCGGCCAGCGGTGCGTAGTCGCTGAACTGGGTGCCCGGTGCATAGCTGAACCCCTCGGGCAGGTGCGGAAGGTAGATGAGCGCCCACCCCCACCCCTGC
>JBAZPY010000317.1:0-3002 GCA_041645515.1 Agrococcus sp. | reverse complement strand
ACCTCGCCGAAGAAGCCGGCGATCCACCAGTAGACGAGCAGCCGCCACGCGAAGTCGCCGGCGTCGTCGAGCCGGTCGATGTGCACGAGGTGGCGGACCGCCGCGCGCAGGTTGGGCAGCTCGAGGCCGAGCTGCACCACCGCGTCGCCCTGGCCGGCGCCGCGCAGGCCCGGCGCGACCGAGGCGACGAGGGCGCTGTAGTAGTCGGCGTGGGCCGCGCGCATCCGCCCCGCCTCCCCGTGCTCCTTGAGCCGGCCGAGCGCGTACTCGCGCACGACCGCGAGCAGCGACAGCACCGAGCGCCCGCCGATCTCGGCCTGCTTCACGAGCGACGCGTCGACGAGCGCGGCGATGCCGTCCATCGCCTGCCCCTCCCAGGGCCGGCCGGCGCCCAGCGCCTCGACCGCCTCGAGCGTGAACTGGCGCGCGAAGACGCCGAGGTCCTCGAGCATCGCGCGCTGCTCGGGCGGCAGCAGGCTCACGCTCCAGTCGATGGCCGCGCGCATCGTGCGGTGCCGGTCGGGCAGGTCGCGGGCGGCGGCGGTCAGCAGCGGCAGGCTCTCCTCGAGCCGCTGCGCGATGCCGCGCGGGGTCAGCAGCCGCACCTTCGCGGCGGCGAGCTCGATGGCGAGCGGCAGCCCCTCGAGCCGTCGGCAGATGTCGGCGACCGCTGGCGCGTTCTCGTCCGTGAGCTCGAAGTCGGGCTTCACGGCCTGGGCCCGGTCGACGAAGAGCGCGCCAGCGGGGGAGCGCCGCACCCGCTCGGGCGTGCCGTGGGCGAAGGCGTCCGGCACGCCGAGCGCGCTCACCTCGTAGACGCGCTCGCCGCGGATGCGCAGCACGGTGCGGCTCGTGACGAGCAGCGTCACCGAAGGCGCGACATCGAACAGCCGCACGAGCAGCGGCGCGGCCTCGACGATCTGCTCGAAGTTGTCGAGCACGAGCAGCACGCGCCTGACCGCGAGAGCGCGGGAGATGCGCTCCTCGAGTGCCGCCTCGCCGGTGTCACGGATGCCCAGCACGTACGCGATGGTCGGCAGCAGCAGCCCAGGCTCGAAGACGCCCTCCAGCGGCAGGAAGTACCGCCCGTCGGGGAAGAGGTCGGCCGTCTCCCGCGCGATCTCGATCGCGAGCCTGCTCTTGCCGATGCCGCCGGGGCCGACGAGGCTCACGAGCTTCGTGCCGCGCTCGAGCAGCGCCCGCACCTCGGCCATCTCGCGCTCGCGGCCGATCGTCGTGGTCGGCGGCACGGGGATGCGCGACTCCGGCGTCGGCGGGATCTCCTCGGCGCCGCCCTCCGGCTGCATGCGGGACTCGTCGAAGCGCTCGGCGAGCAGCGTCGCGAGGTCGTTCGACAGCCGCTCCTCGAGCTCGTCGGCGCTCGAGAACGGCAGGTACGCGGCGGTGTCGTCCTGCTGGATACGAGCGATGAGCTCCTTGAGCCGCGGCTCGCGCTCCTCCGAGGCGCGGATGTAGATGAGCTTCGGCATCTCCGGTGGCGCGAGGTTGTACTCGTCCTCGAGCCCCGAGACCTGCTCGTCGGGTGCGACCCACCCGTAGCTGTCGGCGTAGATGCCGACGAAGATGTCGCTCTGCGCGAGGTAGGAGCGGTAGAGCGCGCGCGGCGGGTGCGGCCGGGCGCCCAGCTCGAACATGACGGGCGCCAGCCGCATCCGCTCGATCGCCGCGCGGGCTGCGCGGCGCTCCTCGGCGAGCTCGCGCAGTGTCGAGCTCACGAACACCCGGATCCGCTGATCAGGGGTGCGGATCACGGGCCGGTGGGCGCCGGTCATGGCGACATCTTGGACCGCCCGGGGCACCTGCGCCAGACGGTGATGAGAAACCATCGACACTCTTGAGCGTTAGCGTGGCCCCATGACGAGCGATGGACGGTCGAGCGCTGCGGCGTCGGCGAAGGGCGCGGCGGGCCGGGCGACCGACAGGGCGCAGGATGCGGCGGCGGGCGCGGAGCGGCACCCCGCGGCGAAGTGGGTCAACGGTGCGGGGCAGATCGCGAACGGGATCGTCCACTTCGCGATCGGCGCCATCGCGCTAGGGGTCGCCTTCGGGGGCGGCGGTTCGGCCGACCAGGCCGGCGCGATGCAGGCGATCCAGGAGTCGCCGCTCGGCGGCGTCGCGCTCTGGGCGGTCGGGCTGGCTCTGATCGCGCTCGCCCTGCTCGCGTTCGTCGCAGCGGTCGCCGAGTCGCGCCGCGACTGGAAGCACGCGCTCAAGGAGGCCGGTCGCGGCATCGCCTACGCCGCGGTTGGTGCGACGGCGCTCGTGGCCGCCAACGGCGGCAGCTCCGACGGGGAGTCGCAGACGGAGTCGTTCTCAGCGCAGCTGATGGCGAACCCGTTCGGCGCGCTGCTGGTCGGGCTCATCGGCGCGGGGATCGCGGCGATCGGCGTCTACTTCATCGTCAAGGGCGCCAAGCGCGGGTTCCGCGAGGACGTGGCCCCGCCCGCCCGCTGGCGGCGCCTCGTCGACGTGCTCGGCACCGCCGGCTACATCGCCAAGGGCGTCGCGGTGGTCATCGTCGGCGCGCTCTTCGTCATCGCGGCCGTGCGGCACGACCCGGAGGAGGCGGGCGGCCTCGACGGCGCGCTCCAGTCGCTGACGACCGTGCCCGGCGGCGTGCTCGCGCTCATCGCGATCGCGGTCGGGCTCATGCTCTACGGCGTCTACTGCTTCGCGCGCGGCCTCTGGTCGCGCTGAAGCGGCCACTCGTGAGCGGCGACGGGCCGGGCGAGGCGCCGTCGCGTGCCGCGCGTCGCGCGCACCACGCGGCGCACAAGGCGCGGGATGCGGCGGCCGAGGTCGAGCAGCACCGCGCGGCCTCGTGGGTCGAGGCACTCGGGCAGTCGGCGAACGGTCTCGTCCACATCGTCATCGGCGCCATCGCGCTCGGCGTCGCGTTCGGCGCCGGCGGCTCCGCCGACCAGTCCGGCGCGATGCGCGCGCTCCGGGAGACGCCGATCGGCGGCCTCGCGCTCTGGACG
>JBAZPY010000316.1:0-3010 GCA_041645515.1 Agrococcus sp. | reverse complement strand
CTGGCAGCGGGTGAAGCTCGACGACATCGCGTGGGCGCGGGAGCACCTCGCGCCGTGGGTCGTGCGGCGGCTGCGCGGTCAGTCGTCGGGCGACACGATCCACGCGAAGCGGCCGACGGCGGGGCCGGTGCTGCCGATCGAGCACGTCGAGGACTAGCCGGCTGGCGCCGACCGGTCCCAGTACCAGCCGAGCACCTGCGGCGCGTTCGTCACGCGCCACCAGGCGTCCGGTCCGAGCAGCAGCTCCGTCGTCCGCACCGGGGCGGCGACGTCGCCGACCTCGAGCCGTGCCTCGCCGACCGCGCTCGCCGGCGTGCCGGCCTCGATGGGCTCAGCGGTCGCAGTCCAGCCCGGCGCCGCGTCGGCGAACACGTGCGCCTCGAGCGCACCGGTCGTGACCGCATCCGTCGACGCGCCCCAGGGCGCACGGTACTCGGCGACGACGGTGCCCTCGGCGAGGATGGCGCGGACGCCGAAGTTGGGCCAGACGCTCTGCAGCAGCTGGATCATCGCGGCGTCCGTCTCCTCGGCCGCGATCGTGCCCATGACGATGCCGACCACCCGGCGCTCGACGCCCTCGACCTCGCGGATCGCGGTGACGAACAGGTTGCGGCCCCACACCTTCAGGGTGCCGGTCTTGCCGCCGTCGACGTCGTGCTCGCCCAGGATGCGGTTGGTGTTCGGCGCGATGCCGATGCCGGGGATGCGCACCGACTCGAGCTGGATCGTGGCGAGGACGACCGGGTCCTCGACCGCCATCAGCGCGATGCGCGTGAGGTCGGCGGCGCTCGAGACGCTGCCGGCGGCGAGCCCCGCGGGGTCGTCGAGGTTCGTGTCGTCGAGGCCGTGGCGCTCGGCCCACGCGTCGGCGGCGGCGAGGAAGCCGTCGATGTCGCCGTACGCCCAGTTCGCGAGCGACCAGATGGCGTTGGCGGCGGAGTCGACGAGCGACCACTCGATCAGGTCGCGCTGCGTCACCTGCATGCCGCGGAATACGGGCGCGATGGGCGCGTTGTCGTCGAGCGCGCGCGCCTGCGCCGCCACGTCGTCGCCGTCGAGGGTGATGGTCGGCCCGCGATCGTCGCCCGTCAGCGGGCGCGCGTCGAGCACGATGAGCACCGTCACGAGCTTCGTCACGCTCGCCATCGGATGGGCGTCGTCGCTGCCGGTGGTCGCCCAGCTGTCCGGCGCGCCATCGATGCCGACGACGCCGTAGCCTGCGGCCCGAGCGGCGGGCGGCCAGTCGATCGCCGGCTCCGGCAGGGGTTCCACGGCCGCCTCGACGGGCGTCGCCTCGACCGCGGGGGTCGGTGCGAGGAGCACGGCGACGCCGAGCGCCACGACGACGACCAGCAGCATCGCGACGGCGACGCGCAGCAGCACGACGAGCGGATGCGGGCGGCTGGCCCGCTGCGTCGCGGCCGTGACCGTCACGATCGTCTCCGGGTCGGCTGGGCGCGCAGCGCCCACATCGCGACCGCCGCGGACGCGGCCACGTTGAGGGAGTCGACGCCGTGGTGCATCGGGATGCGCACCACCCGGTCGGCGGCGGCGATGGCGCGGGCGCCGAGGCCTGGCCCCTCGGAGCCGAAGACGAGCGCGACGCGGTCGGCCGCATCCGTCGCGTACTCGTCGAGGTCGACGGCGTCGTCGCGGAGCGCCATCGCGACCACCTCGAAGCCGGCCTCGCGGAAGGCGGGCATGGCGGCCTCGAGCGAGTCGATGCGGGTCCACGGCACCTGCAGCACGGTGCCCATCGACACCCTGACGCTGCGGCGGTACAGCGGGTCGGCGCACGCGGCGGTGACGAGCACGGCGTCCGCGCCGATGCCCGCGACGGAGCGGAACGCGGCGCCCACGTTCGTGTGGTCGACGAGGCCGTCGAGCACGACGACGCGCCGGGCGTGGGCGAGCAGCGCCGACGCATCCGGCAGCACGGGCCGCTGCATCGAGGCGAGCGCGCCGCGGTGCAGGTGGAAGCCGGTGAGCTCCTCGAGCACGGGCTCCTCGCCGACGAAGACGGGCACATCGCGGTCGCCGAGCAGCGCCTCGACCTGCGGCAGCCAGCGGGGCGCGACCAGCACGGAGCGGGGCTCGTGGCCGGCGCGGAGCGCCCGCTCGAGCACCGTCTGCGACTCGGCGATGTAGAGCCCGCGGGCCGGCTCGGTGCGGCGGCGCAGCGCGACGTCGGTGAGGGCGACGTAGTCGTCGAGCCTGGGGTCGTCGAGGGAGTCGATCGCGATGATCAAATGCGCCCTCCCCCAGGTCTCCGATGGACGAGCCTAGCGGCGAGTACTGTGGCGGAGTGCTCGACGCAGCGATCGACCTCCTCCGCGGCAAGCGCATCGCGGTGGTCACGGGCGCCGGGGTCTCGACCGACTCGGGCATCCCCGACTACCGCGGCGAGGGCGCGCCGGCGCGCACGCCGATGGTGTTCGAGACGTTCCGCTCGAGCGAGGCGGCGCGCCGCCGCTACTGGGCGGGCAGCCACCTGGGCTGGCGCCGCTTCACCTCGGTGCACCCGAACGACGGCCACCGGGCGCTCGCGCTCATGGAGGAGGCCGGCCTGATCACCGGCATCGCCACGCAGAACGTCGACGACCTGCACGAGCGCGCCGGCTCGTCGAGGGTCACGCACGTGCACGGGCAGATGCACACGGTCTCGTGCCTGCGGTGCGGCACGACGTTCGATCGGCACCGCATCGCCGACGAGATCGAGCGCCTCAACCCGTGGATCGTCGTGCCCGACCAGGTGCGGCTGCAGCCGGACGGCGACGTCGAGATCGACCCGTCGCGCGAGTTCGTCGTGCCGGACTGCCCGGTGTGCGGCGGGGTGCTGAAGCCCGACGTCGTGTTCTTCGGCGAGACGGTGCCGCCGAAGGTGTTCGCGGAGGCGCGCGACATCGTCGCGGCGGGTTCTGTGGTGCTGGTCGCGGGCTCGTCGCTCGTCGTGAACTCGGGGACGCGGCTGCTCGAGGTCGCTCGTCGCGCGGGCGTGCCGCTCGTCCTC
>JBAZPY010000315.1:0-3015 GCA_041645515.1 Agrococcus sp. | reverse complement strand
ACTGGGGCACGAAGGTCGTCTCGTTCGACGTGCTCGCCCCGCACACCGAGCTGCAGCTGACCGCGACGAGCCTCGTCGAGGTGCGTCCGCGCCTCATCGGCGGCCACGACCTGTCGTGGGATCAGCTCGAGAAGGTGTCGCTGCGCGCGACCCAGTACGTCGAGCAGCTGGGGCAGACGGTGCGCACGCGGCCGACCGACGACCTGATCGCGGCGGCCGAGGAGATCAAGGATGCGGCGGCGACGCCGGGCGCCGCCGCCGCGGCCATCTCGCGCATGGTGGGCGAGGAGATGGAGTACATGTCGGGCGTCACGCACGTGCACACGCTCGCCTCCGAGGCGTGGACCAACCGCAAGGGCGTCTGCCAGGACATCGCGCACATCACGATCGGCGCGCTCAGGCACGTCGGCATCCCGGCGCGCTACGTCTCCGGCTACCTGCACCCGCGCCCGAACGCGCAGATCGGCGAGACGATCCGCGGGGAGTCGCACGCGTGGGTGGAGTGGTTCACCGGCGAGTGGAACGCGTGGGACCCCACGAACCTCATCGACATCGGCGAGCGCCACGTGAAGGTGGGCCTCGGGCGCGACTACAACGACGTGCCGCCGCTGCGCGGAGTCTACGCGGGCGCCGGCAAGAGCCAGCTCTTCGTCAGCGTGGAGATCACGAAGGAGAGCTGAGCTCCGCCCGCTGGCCGGGCAGGGTCCGCCGGAGCACGCCCCGAGAGCGGGGCCGGCTCACGCCGCGAGGCGCTGCCGCAGCGCGTCGACGATCTGTGCGGTCGTCGGCGCCGGCGCGAGGCCTCGCTCCGTGCGGTAGACCCGGCAGGCCAGGGATGCGGTCTGGCCGTCGCTCGGGAAGAGGTCGGTGCCGTCGACCAGGATGATCGGCGACCCGGCGAACACCGTATCGGCGACCTCCGCCTCATCATGCAGGGCGTGCGCCGTCACCTCGAGGTCGCTGCCGATGCTGGCCAGGGCCTCGCGCACCCGCTCGAGAGCGGAAGCCCAACCCGGGCAATCGTCGATGTGGAGCACTTCGATGTCCATGGCGGGATTCTCGCACGGTCCGCGGCCGGGTCGAGGCGGGGGCGCGGGCAGCACGCGGGCGCCGGCAAGAGCCAGCTCGTCGTCAGCGTCGAGATCATGAAGGAGTCCTGACCGCATGAGCCGCATCGCTCAGGTGCGCATCACGACGTGGCGCGGCGGCCGCAGCAGGTCGCTGGGCGCACCGCAGGATCTGCGCCCGCCGCCGGGCGATCGGCCGCGCAGTCGCGCCTCGACGAGCGAACGCGCGCCGCGGGGCCGCCGCACCACGGTTCCCGTCGATTGCTCGGGCTCGTTCCGGACGTCGGGTGCCGGGGACGAGATCGTCGTGATCCGATCGGGCAGCCGGACGGCGAGCGGTGCTGCGGCCGCTGCCGCTGCGGTGCCGCCTGAGCCCAGGCCCCGGGGCGCTGCGACCGAGCGGGTGGTGCGGGCGTAGGGGTCGGAGGGCCGGAGCTGGGAGACGACGCGCCAGTCGCCGGGTGAACCGACGATCAGGAGCCGGCCGGCGTGCACCTCGTGGTGGCAGTGGCTGCAGAGCAGGATGCCGTTGGTGACGTCGGTCGCGCCGCCGTGCTGCCACCACACGACGTGATGCGTCTCTGTCCAAGCGACAGGGAAGCCGCAGCCGGGCGTCGCGCAGCCGCGGTACTTGGCCGCGAGCGCTCGCCGCTGCTCCCGGGTGAAGAGCCGCACGGTCCGCCCGAGCTCGAGGACGTGGCCGCAGGCATCCGTGACCGCACGTTGCACAACCCCGTTGCAGAGCAACCGGTCGACGGTCTCGATCGGCACGATCGAGCCGGTGTGCTCGATGGTGAGCGTGCGCTCCGGGTGCTCGACGCCGTGCAGGTACGCGCTGAACGCCTCCATCGTGCCCGTGAACACGAGCCGGGGCACCTCGCCACCGGCGACCGGCGCGCCCCCGGAGGCCGCGTGCGCCTCCACCATCGCGAGCAGCGCATCGTGGCGCTTCTGCTCGAGAGACCGATCATCGGCGGGGGTCTGGGCGTCGGCATCGGTCGCCGGTTCAGCGCCGTCCTCCGGGTCGTCCGTGAAGCGGACATTGACGCGTGGCGCCGCGTACGCGTCCACGACGGCCTTGATCGCCGAGCCTCCCTCGGCCGTCGATTGCAGCACCAGGCGCCACGAGCCGTCGGGCAGCTGCCCCATCCGCAGCGAACGCCGCGCGCGCTGCCGTTCGCTGTCGGGCAGCACCCCGTCGGGATCGAGCACCGCGACGTACGCCTGCGCCTGCGTCACCAGCAGCTCGGGAGCGAGCCGGCGCTCGGGATGCGTCGCCTCATCGACCAGGCAGCCCTCGGCCCATGCGAGCTGGTCGAGATCGGCGCGCGATGCAGCGGGTGCGAGGGTGCCGACGATCGCCCGCGCCTGCGCCAGCGAGACCGCGCCCGCGTCGAGGGCGTCGGCGACCCGGGGGAACGCGGCAGCGATCGTCTCGCCGGTGATGCTCACGGTGGGAGCGGTCGCCGCGGCCATGGACAGCAGCTCGGCGGCGTCGCGCGTGCGGATGCCGAACGCCCTGGCGACGGCTTCCCGCGCACTCCGGTTGCCGAGCAGGCGGCAGATCTCGTCTCCCGCCCTCGAGCGCGCGTCGATCGCTCCGGCGAGCCGCACTCGCTGCGCATCGACGACGCGGGTGAGCTCCGCGGTCAACGCGAGCAGGTCGACGATCTCCTGGTCGGTGGCGCGGGCGAGCGCGTCGGTGTCGGCCGACGCAGCCCGCGCCGCCTCGACCGCCCCTGCCGCCCGCTCGACCATCGCCATCGTCGCCCCCTCGCAACCGTCGTCCAGTCGAATGTCTGTTGGGAACAGGATATCGAACGGCACTGACATGCGGTGGCCGTGCGCGGGACCTGTGGACAACTTCGGGCCGGTGACGCGCCCCTGCCGCCATCGTCGGGCGAGCACTACCGTGGTCGCCATGTGCAGGAACATCACCGAGCTGCGC
>JBAZPY010000314.1:0-3020 GCA_041645515.1 Agrococcus sp. | reverse complement strand
CAACCCTCCCCGCCGACGGCCGCCTGCCCGGCGTCACCGCCTCCCCCGGCATCGCGATCGGCCAGGCCGGGCTCTTCCGCCTCGCCGAGATCGCCGTGACGCGCAAAGGGGCGGGCGCAATCGCCGAACGCGCCGCGCTCGATGCGGCGCTCGCCACCGTCACCTCGCGCCTCGCCACCAAATCGGCGACCGCGACCGGCGCCGAACGCGGGATCCTCACCGCGCATACCGCGCTCCTCGACGACCCGACCCTGACCGCCGCCGCACATACCGCGATCGCGCAAGGCGACAGCGCCGCCTACGCCTGGCGCGCCGCGATCCGTGCGCAGGCCGACGCGCTCCACGCCACCGGCGACGCGCGCCTCGCCGAGCGTGCCGACGACATGCTCGATCTCGAACGCCAGGTGTTGCGCGCGCTCGCCGGCGAAGACCTCGACGAACGCCTGAGCTTCCCGCCCGGCACCATATTGCTGGCCGACGACCTGCTTCCCTCGCACCTGCTCGGCCTCGACACCGCGTCGATCGTCGGCTTCTGCGTCGAGCGCGGCGGGCCGACCTCGCACGTCGCGATCCTCGCCGCGACGATGGGCCTGCCCGCGCTCGTCGCAGTCGGCCCAGCCCTCGCCGAGATCACGGCGGGCACGCCATTGATCCTCGACGCCGGTGCCGGCCTGCTCCACGTCGCCCCCGACGCCGAAACGCAGGCAACCGCGCAAACCGCATACGACGCCCAGACCGAACGCCGCCGCGCCGCGCTCGCCAACGCCGCGCGCGAATGCCGTACGCAGGACGGCGTCCGCATCGAAGCTTTCGCCAATCTCGGCTCGGCCGACGATGCCGAGGCCGCAGTCCGCAATGGCGCCGAAGGCTGCGGCCTGCTTCGCACCGAATTTCTCTTCCTAGAACGCGACAGCGCGCCGAGCGTCGAGGAACAGACCGCCGACTACCAACGCATCGCCATCACGCTCGACGGCCGCCCGCTGATCGTCCGCCTGCTCGACATCGGTGGCGATAAGCCCGCGCCTTACCTCCCGATCGCCGCGGAAGAAAACCCGGCGCTGGGCCTGCGCGGCATCCGCGTCGGTCTCGCCCACCCGGAGATGCTCGACGCACAGCTGCGCGCGATCCTCGCGGTCCGCCCCGCCGGCCAGTGCCGCATCATGGTGCCGATGATCGCGAGCCTCGCCGAACTCCGCGCGGTCCGCACCGCGCTCGACGCCGCAGCAGCGGCCACCGGCCACACCGAACACGTCGCGCTCGGCATCATGATCGAGACGCCCGCCGCCGCGATCACCGCCGACCTGCTCGCCAGCGAGGCCGACTTCCTGTCGATCGGCACCAACGACCTGACGCAATACGCACTCGCGATGGACCGCGGCAATCCGGCGGTGGCGAGCGACCTCGACGGGCTCCACCCCGCCGTCCTGCGCCTGATCGCGCGCACCTGCAAGGGCGGTGCGGTCCACGGCAAATCGACCGGCGTATGCGGGGGCCTCGCCTCCGATCCGCTCGCCGTACCGATCCTGATCGGCCTCGGCGTCACCGAATTGTCGTCCGCGCCCGCGCTCGTTCCCGAGATCAAGGCGCTGGTCGCGACGCTCACGATCGACGCCTGCCGCGCGCATGCCGCGGCGGCGATGAACTGCATTTCAGCCGCGGACGTGCGAACGCTCGCCCGGAGTTTCCGCCCATGAAGTCCGTGCTCGAAGCCCTCCAGCCACTCGGCCGCGCGCTCATGCTGCCGATCGCGGTGCTGCCCGTCGCCGGCCTGTTGCTGCGCCTCGGCCAGCCCGACCTGCTCGACATCGCGGTGCTCAGCGCCGCGGGCGATGCGATCTTCTCGCACCTCGGCCTGCTCTTCGCGATCGGCGTCGCCACCGGTTTCGCCCGCGACGGCAACGGCGCCGCCTGTCTCGCGGGCGTGGTCTGCTACCTCGTCACCACCCAAGGCGCGCAGGCCTTGATGACCGTCCCCGCCGACGCGCTGAAAGGCCTGACCGGCGACACCATCGCACTCGCCACCGCGGCGTGGAAGGCCAAGGCGATCGCGCGTCTGGACGTACCGATCGGCATCCTCTCCGGGCTGATCGGCGGCAGTTTCTACAACCGCTTCTCGGCGATCGCGCTCCCCGAATATCTCGCCTTCTTCGGTGGACGACGGTTCGTGCCGATCGTCAGCGGCGTCGCAGGGCTCGTACTCGGGCTGGTCGTCGGTCTCGGCTTCGGTGCGCTCAGCACGGGCATCGACGGCCTGAGCTACGGGATCAGCGGCGCCGGCGGGTTCGGCCTGTTTATGTTCGGCCTGCTCAACCGCCTGCTGCTCGTCACCGGGCTTCACCATCTGCTCAACAACATCGTCTGGTTCGTCGCCGGCGATTACCAGGGCACCACGGGCGATCTCCGCCGCTTCTTCGCGGGCGACCCGACCGCGGGGGCGTTCATGGCCGGCTTCTTCCCGGTGATGATGTTCGGCCTGCCCGCCGCGTGCCTGGCGATGTACCACGCCGCGCTGCCCGAGCGGCGTAAAGCGGTCGGCGGCATGCTGCTCAGCCTCGCGCTCACCTCGATGCTGACCGGCGTGACCGAACCGATCGAGTTCAGCTTCATGTTCCTCGCCCCCGTGCTCTACGCGATCCACGCCGTGCTGACGGGCGTGTCGATGGCGTTGATGGATGCGCTCGGCGTGAAATTGGGCTTCGGCTTCTCCGCAGGGCTGTTCGATTACGTGCTGAACTACGGCAAGGCGACCAAGCCGCTGCTGCTGTTCCCGATCGGCCTCGCCTACGCCGCGATCTACTATGTCCTGTTCCGCACCGTCATCAAACGCCTCGACCTCCCGACGCCGGGCCGCGAGCGCGATGCACCCGTGGCGGCGGCAACGGTCGCCAAGAGCGAACGCGGTGCAGCGTTTGCCGAGGCATTGGGCGGCGCCGCCAACCTCACCAGCGTCGGCGCGTGCACGACCCGGCTCCGGCTGATCGTCGTGAACCAGAAGCGTGTCGACGAGGCCCGCCTCAAGG
>JBAZPY010000313.1:0-3021 GCA_041645515.1 Agrococcus sp. | reverse complement strand
CGTACCGGTCTGCGGGTGCGCGGCGCCGCCACCCGCAGATCGGTACAGGCACCTGGAGCGTCGACCGGCCGCCGGTACGGATCTGCGGGTGCCCGCCGCCCGCACCCGCAGATCAGTGCCTCCATCTCGCGACCTCGATGTCGCACCCGCGCCGGACGTCCGCACCCCTCCGCACTCCGGCCTCCTGCCGGCACGCCCGAGCCGCCCATCGCACAACGCAAGCTCCGCCCGCCCAACGCGCGGCCCATCGGCCTACCCGGCTGGTCCAGCAGGACAACCCGCCCGACGGGCTTGCGTTGTGCGACCAGCCGACGTTGCAGAGCCGCTTGCGCCGGCCATCGAACGTGTGTTCGAATAGGGGCATGCGGTGGGAAGGACAGACGGCGACCCATGTCGACGCGGATGCGCTGCCCGGGCTCGAGGAGCGCGGGAGCGTGCTGGAGTCGTGGCCCACGCCCGGCTTCGACGGCGCGTCCTTCCTCGAGGTGACGGCGAAGAGCGCCCTCAACCACGTCGCCGGCGACGGCTTCATGGGCGGTGCGTGGACGATCAACCCCTACAGGGGCTGCCAGCACGCGTGCCGCTACTGCTTCGCGCGCAACACGCACACCTATCTCGACCTCGACTCGGGTGCCGACTTCGACTCCCGCATCGTCGTGAAGGCGAACCTCGTCGAGGTGCTCGAGCGCGAGCTCGCCGGCCCCCGCCGCGACGTCGACGCCGTGCAGCTCGGCACGAACGCCGACCCCTATCAGCGCGCCGAAGGCCGCTACCGCCTCATGCCCGGGGTGCTGCGCGCGCTCGCACGGCACGGCGCATCCATCTCGATCCTCACGAAGGGCACGCTGCTCCGCCGAGACCTGCCGCTGCTCGCCTCGATCGCGCGCGACGTGCCGGTGTCGATCGCGATGTCGATCGCGATCTTCGACGACGAGCTGCAGCAGCACGTGGAGCCCGGCACGCCCACCACCCGCTCGCGGCTCGAGACGGTGCGCGCGGTGCGCGACGCCGGCCTCGACTGTGCGGTGTTCGCGATGCCGATCCTGCCGGGGCTCACCGACACGCGCGCGCACCTCGAGACGGCGTTCGCCGCGATCGCCGACGCCGGCGCCACGAGCGCGATCGCGAGCGCCCTGCACCTGCGGCCGGGGGCGCGCGAGTGGTACCTGCAGTGGCTGCGCGCCGAGCACGCCGAGCTGCTGCCCCTCTACGACCGCGTCTACCGCGACGCCCGCGGCCGCTTCGGCTCCTACGCGCACCCCGAGTACCGCTCGTGGCTGCGCGACCGCATCCGGCCCCTCCAGCGCCGCCACGGGCTCGGCCGCACCGTGGTGGCGCCCGGCACCGGCATCTCGGCCGTCGCGCCGAGCAACCGGGCGAAGCAGCTGCCCAGCACGTCCGGCGAGCCGACCCTCGCCGCGGCGACGCTCTTCTAGACCGTCGCCACGAACGAGCGGATGCGCTCGGAGCACTCGGGATGATCGATCACCCGATGCCCGTGCCCGGGCAGCACCTCGTGCGCGGCGCCCAGCGCGACGAGCGCTGCCGCGACCTCCTCGTACTCAGGGTTCCAGCCGCCCGTGAGCACGAGCGTGGGCGTCTCGGCGAGCATCGCCGGGTCGACCGGGTGCCGCCAGGGCGCGCCGTGCAGCCGCGCGCGCTTCGAGGAGCGCAGCGCCTGCGGGGTGATGGCGGGACCCACGTCGTGGCCGGCGAGCGCGAGCATGAACGCGCGCTCGAAGGTCGCGTCGGTGAGCGTCGCGTCGAGGTAGATCGGCTCGAGCCGCTCGATGAGCCGTGCCGTGGCCGGGCGGTCGGCGGAGAGCTGGAAGAGCGCCGGCTCGACGAGCACGAGGGCGCGCGGCGGCTCCATCGAGCTCGCCATCGTCGCGACCACGCCGCCGTAGCTGAAGCCGACGAGCGCGTCGGCCGCGCGCAGGGCGAGCGCCTGCGCGCCGGCCGCGACATCGCCGACGGTGGGCTCCTCGTCGCCGTAGCCGGGCAGCACGGGGAACGCCGCGTCCGGGAACGCGACCGCCTGCTGCGGGAACGCCGCCCGGCCGGCGTGGCCGGACCCGTGCGCGAACACGAGCCGCGAGTCGGGGTGGTCGGCAGGCATGCGCTCCAGCGTAGGAGCGCCGCGCCGACGACGCGAACCGGCTGCTACCGCTTCGGCCAGTGCCAGGAGGGCTGGTCGAGCGGCCCCTCCCTGCCCGCGACGAGCGTCTCGCCGTGCGCCTTCTCGAGCTCGGTCGCCGTGCCGCCGAGCGCGGCGGCGAGCTGCGCCTGGTGCGTCACGACGAGCACTTGCGTCTGCTCGCTCGCCCGGCGGATGAGCGCGGCGAGCGGTGCGACCAGCTCGGCGTGCAGGCTGCGCTCCGGCTCGTTGAGCACGATGAGGCTCGGGCGCTCGACCGAGGTCAGCGCTGCGACGAGCAGCAGGAACTGCAGGGTGCCGTCCGAGAGCTCTGCGGCGGTGAGCGTGCGCAGCATGCCCTGCTGGCGCAGCGCGGGTGTCATGCGTCCGTCGTGGACGACGATCTCGAGCGCGGAGCCGTCGAAGGCCTCGGCCACCGCGCGGCCGATCTCGCGGTCGAGCCCGGCCTCGATCGAGGTGCGCAGCACCGCGGCGAGATTGGCGCCGTCGTCGTCGAGCCTCGGGCTGCGCGTGCCCACCTGCGGCTGCCGGGCGGGCGCGCCCGCGTCGGTGCGGAACGCGTCGTGGAACCGCCAGCCGCGGATCGTGCGGCGCACGCCCGCGATCTCGGGCGCATCCGGCGTACCCGCCTGCTCGTCGAGCAACGAGGTCCACGGCGCGATGCCGCGGGAGAGCTCGCGCCACCCGTCGTCGCCGCGTGCCCGCACGAGGGTGCCGCGCCGCTCGACCAGCACGCTCGCCGGGCGCGGGTCGAGCCCGGCGAACACGTGCTCCTGCTTGATGTCGGGGTCGCGGTCGAACATGCACAGCGCGCCCGCGCTCGAGAGCGGCGCCGGCAGGCCGAGGTCGATCGCGTAGCCGAG
>JBAZPY010000312.1:0-3022 GCA_041645515.1 Agrococcus sp. | reverse complement strand
TCACCGGCATCAACAACTTCTCCCTGCTCGCGATCCCGTTCTTCGTCTTCGCCGGCGTGCTGATGAACAACGGCGGCATCGCCTCCCGACTGGTGGATGCGGCACAGGTCGTGGCGGGACGCCTGCCGGCCTCGCTCGCGCAGACCACCGTCGTCGCGAACACCATGTTCGGCGCCGTCTCCGGCGCCGCGGTCGCCTCGGCGGCAGCCGTCGGCACCGTCATGACGCCCCGCATGGCCGAGAAGGGCTACGACCGGCCCTGGGCGGCAGCGGTCAACGTCGCGGCGGCGCCCGCAGGCATGCTGATCCCGCCGAGCAACACCTTCATCGTCTACGCGCTCGTCTCGGGCGCCTCGATCTCGGCGCTCTTCATGGCCGGTGTCGGCCCCGGCATCGTCTGGGCGCTGGCCTGCATGGTGGTCGTGGCGCTGTACGCCCGCAAGCACCCCGAGCTGCGAAGCACGGAGCGTCCGACCTTCGCCCAGGGCCTGCTGGTGCTCTGGCGCGCGGTGCCCAGCATGCTGATGATCGTGGTCGTCGTCGGCGGCATGCTCTCCGGCATCTTCACGGCGACGGAGTCGAGCGCGATCGCGGTCGTCTACTGCCTGGTGCTGTGCGCGATCTACCGCACCATCAGGCTCCGCGACCTGCCGAAGGCCCTGCTCGAGGCGGCTCGCACCACCGCGATCGTGATGCTGCTCGTCGCCGTCTCGTCGGCGCTGTCGTGGGTGATGTCGTTCACGCGGATGCCGGAGCTCATGGCCGACGCGATGCTGTCGATCAGCGACCAGCCCGTCGTGATCCTGCTGATCATCATGGTGCTGCTGCTCATCATCGGCCTGCCGATGGACCCGACGCCGGCCATCCTCATCTTCACGCCGATCCTGCTGCCCATCGTCGTCGAGATCGGCATCCACCCCGTGCACTTCGGGGCGATGATGGTCTTCAACCTCGCGCTGGGCAACATCACGCCGCCGGTCGGCAACGTGCTCTTCGTGGGCGCGCGGGTCTCGCGCGTGCGCATCGAGGCGGTCACGCACCGCTTGACGTGGTTCTTCGTCGCGCTGCTCATTGGCCTGTTCGTGGTCGTGTTCGTGCCGCAGCTGTCGATGTGGCTGCCGACCGCGCTCGGCCTGGTCGCGCCCTAGCGACCGCGCCCCGTCTCGCGAACGCCGAGCGGCCGCAGCCGACAGCGTCGGCGGCCGCTCGGCGTTCGCACAGCCGGTGGTGGCAGGTTCTCCTGCATGACCGCATACGACGAGCAGCTGAAGACCGTCGCCGACATCATGCGCTCCACGCGCATCGCGTCGCTCGCCTACCTGTCGATCGACGGCGGGCTCGTGTCGACGCCGATGGGGACGCAGGACTTCACGGAGCCCGGCACCGTCTGGTTCATCACCGAGCGCAGCACCTCGAAGGTGGCCGCGATCGAGGCGGACCCGCGCGTGAACGTGCACTACGCGGGCAAGAGCGGCTGGGTGTCGCTCTCGGGCACCGCGCGCTACGTCGACGACCGCGCGAAGCTCAAGGAGCTGTGGGATGCCTCCGCCGAGGTGTTCATGTCCGGCAGCCCCGACGATCCCGGCAACGGCCTGCTCGAGGTGACCGCGACGACGGCCGAGTACTGGGACTCCCCCGGGAAGGTCGCGACCGCCGTCGAGCTCGTGAAGGGCCTCGTCTCCGACGGCGAGCCCGACCTCGGCGACTCGGCGGTCGTGCCGCTGTAGGCGCCGCTCAGGCCGCCGCGACGTCGAGCGTGAAGCCCTCGCGTCGCAGCCGCTCGACGAGCACGTCGCCCAGCGCGACGGCGGGGGTCAGCACGCCGCCCACCGGGCTGCAGCGGCCGCCGTCCACGGCGAGCGCGAGCCCCGCCTCGCCGAGCATCACCGAGGTCGCCGCGTAGCCCGGGTCGCCCTGCGCCCGCACCTCGGCGCGGTACCGCCGTCCGCCGGTGGTGCGCGTCGTCGTCTCCATCGCGAACGAGCCGGAGCGCCGGCGCTCCTCCGACGGCCCCTCGCCCGGCGAGGGCAGCAGCCGGTCCACGAGCGGGCGGACCCCCGGTGTCGCCATCGCGGCCACGAGCGCGGCCATCGCCGCCGCGATCCCGGCCGCGCGCATCCGCCCGCCGATCCCGCGTCCGGTCGGCACGACCTCGCGGTAGCGGAACCGGGCACCGTAGCCCGTGCCGTCGGCGGCGTGCAGGAGCGCGTGCGAGCGGCGCACGAGCCTCGTGTTGTAGCCCGCCATCACGAAGGGCGCGTCCCACTCGCCGGTCTCGGCGTCGAGGAACGGCCGCGCGACGTCCGACTGCCCCGGCGCCGCCATGCCGCCGCTGAGCGCTGCCGGGTCGGCCAGGACGCGTCGCAGCGACGGGTCGCGCCGCGCGCGGTCGAGCTGCAGCCGCATCGCGTCGATCGTGCCGCCGCTCAGCCCGCCGGCGAGCCGCCGCACGCGCAGCGTCGTGTCGGTGAGGTCTCCGGCGCCATCGCCGACCGCCCGGCGGTGCAGCAGGTGCACGGCGAGGTCGGAGGGGATGGTGTCGAAGCCGCACGAGACGACGAGCCTCGCGCCGCTCGCGCGAGCCGTCTCGTGCGCCTGCTCGATGAGGTCGCGCACGAACAGCACCTCGCCGGTGAGGTCGGCGTAGTCGGTGCCGGCCGCCGCGCACGCCGTCGCGAGCGCCAGCCCGTGCCGCTGATACGGCCCGACTGTGCTGACCACGACGCGCGAGCGCTCGGCGAGCGCGCGCACGCTCCCCGTGTCGTCGCTGTCCGCGACGACGATCGGCCAGTCCGCGGCCGCCGCTCCCAGCCCGTCGCGCACCGCTCGGAGCCGCCCCTCGGAGCGTCCCGCGAGACCGATGCGGAGCCCGGCCGGGGCGGCACGCGAGAGGTGCTCGGCGACGAGCCGGCCGACGAAGCCGGTCGCGCCGAGCAGCGTCAGGTCGAGCTCCCGGTCGCCGATCACGGTCGCGGATCGTCCCGGCCGGCGCCGTCGTCGCGCCGGGCCGGCCGCTCACTCG
>JBAZPY010000311.1:0-3029 GCA_041645515.1 Agrococcus sp. | reverse complement strand
CCGACCGACGCAAGGAGCCACCCGTGACCGACCCCATCGGACCCGTCGACGCCAGCCGCGTGCCCCGCTTCGCCGGCATCGCCACCTTCGCGCGGCTGCCCCGCATCGACGAGGTCGAGCACGCCGACATCGCGGTCGTCGGCGTGCCCTTCGACAGCGGCGTCAGCTTCCGCCCGGGCGCGCGCTTCGGCCCGAGCCACGTGCGCGAGATCAGCCGGTTGCTGCGCCCCTGGAACCCGGCGCAGCAGGTCGCGCCCTTCGGCAGCCAGCAGGTCGTCGACGCCGGCGACATGGCCGTCAACCCGTTCTCGATCGACGAGGCCGTCGCCGACATCGAGGCGCACGCCCGCGCGCTCACCGCGAACGGCACCCGGCTCGTGACGATCGGCGGCGACCACACGATCGCGCTCCCGCTGCTGCGCGCGACCCACGCCATCCACGGACCCGTCGCCGTCGTGCACTTCGACGCCCACCTCGACACGTGGGACACCTACTTCGGCGCGCCGATCACGCACGGCACGCCCTTCCGCCGCGCGAGCGAGGAGGGCCTCATCGACCTCACCGCGAGCGCCCACGTCGGCATCCGCGGACCGCTCTACGACCAGCAGGACCTCGTCGACGACGCGCGCCTCGGCTTCACGCCGATCACCTCGGTCGAGATCGAGGAGCAGGGCGTGCAGGCGGCCATCGACCGGCTGCTCGAGCGCCTCGGCGACGCGAAGGTCTACATCTCGATCGACATCGACGTGCTCGACCCCGCGCACGCACCCGGCACCGGCACGCCAGAGGCCGGCGGCCTCACGAGCCGCGAGCTGCTGCGCATCCTGCGGGCGATGGCGCACCTCGACATCGTCGGCGCCGACGTGGTCGAGGTCGCGCCCGCCTACGACCACGCGCAGATGACGGCGGTCGCCGCGAGCCACGCGATCTACGAGCTCATCTCGGCGATGGCGCCGCGCGGCTGAGCCGGTCTTGACCATCCGCGGCCGCCGCTCGCATCTGCTAGCCGCCGTCGACCTGATTGCCCATGCCCGCCTCGATGAGCGTCCCGTCTCGCGCGAGCCGGCCTCACCCTTCGGTTTCTAGCAATGTCTAGTGGAGATTGCTAGAACACTTTAGACTTCGCTAGACAAGGCGACCGGGAGCGGCTGTGGACGCAATGACGAACCCCTACTCGCCTGGCGCGGGAGCCAGGCCGCCAGCCCTGGTGGGCCGCGACAACGAGCTGGCGGCGTGGGAAGTCGCACTCGCTCGCGTGGCCCGTGACAAGTCGGCTCGGTCCCTGGTGCTCTACGGGTTGCGCGGAGTCGGGAAGACGGTCCTGCTCAGCGAGATGGCAACCAAGGCAGAGCGCGAGGGTTGGATCGTCGGTCGGATCGAGTCAGGCGCCGGCGCCAGTCTGCGCGGTGCCCTATCGTCAGCGCTGCAGCCGCACGTCGCACGACTCGCCCGACGAGGCAAGGGCAAGAAGATGCTGAAGGCGTTGAAGACCGCCTTGTCGTTCTCGGCAAGGGTCGACATCGACGGTTCGACCACCTTCGGCCTGAATCTCGTCGATGTCGAGGCCGAGCTGGCCGACTCGGGCGACATGGAGCTCGACCTCGCAACCCTCGCCGACGGTCTCGCGGATGCCGCCCGTGATGCCGGCACCGGGCTCGCCTTGCTCATCGACGAGGCGCAGGACCTCACACGGGAGGAGCTCACGGCCATCTGCAGCGTCGCGCACCGGGCGTCGCAACGATCGACGCCGGTGCTGTTCGTGCTCGCTGGCTTGCCCAGCCTGCCGTCGAAGCTCGCGGCCGCGAAGTCGTATTCGGAGCGGCTCTTCCGATTCCACCACGTCCGTGAGCTCGACGAGGAGGCCGCGAGGGCGGCTCTGATCCTGCCGGCGCGAGAGGAGGGTGTCGAGTGGGACGCGCCTGCGCTCGCGCGGGTCGTCGACGTCACCGGCCGCTACCCCTATTTCCTGCAGGAGCACGGCTCCGAGAGCTGGCTCGAAGCGGCGGCTTCCCCGATCGCCGAAGCGGACACGATCGCGGGTGGGGTCTCCGCACAAGAGCATCTCGACGCCGGCTTCTATAGGATCCGCTGGGATCGGGCGACCAAGTCTGAACAGGACTACCTGCGCGCGATGGCTGCCGACGGCGACGAAGGCTCGCGCACGGCTGACGTCGCCGCCCGACTCGGGCGGACCAGCAAGCAATTGAGCCCGGCTCGGCAGAAGCTCACCGACAAGGGGCTCGTGTACGCGCCCGAGCACGGCACCATCGCGTTCACCGTCCCGGGCATGGCGGCCTTCATCTCCCGCCAGCACTGACCGGCCGATGCGCGAGCGGCTGCTGCGGTGCGGCGTGAGCTTCGGCCGGGCCCGCTTGGGGCGTGTCCACGACCACGCGCAGATGACGGCGGTCGCCGCGAGCCACGCGATCTACGAGCTCATCTCGGCGATGGCGCCGCGCGGCTGAGCGCGAGCGTTCGGCGCTGCCTCAGCGCGGGGCCGGGCGAGCGGGGGCGCCTCGATCCGGCGGGCTGACACGAGTGTCGGACCGCGTGGAGGCCAACTTGCGCTCGGTGTGCGTGATGAGGTCGAGGATCTCGGGGGAGACGAATGCTCGAGCGCGCGTGCCGGTCGAGCGCGTCTCGAGGATGCCCGCATCTCTCAGCTCGTTCAGCGCGCGCATCGCCGCATTCTCCGAGACGCCATGGATGCGGGTCACGGTGCTGGCGGTCAGGACGGGTGTCGAGGGCAGGTCGGCCATGATCTGCATGACGCCCGAGTCGCTGCGGAGCTGCCGCTGCCGCCCTGCCTGAGCTCGGTGCGCGACGATGCGCTCGTGCCAGCCCCTGCGGAGATCGCCGATCTCGTCACGGAGCATTCCGGCCTGCTCGGCCGCTTGGAGTGCGGACGTCGCGAACACCGTCAGCCAATCCGCCCGAGCGCGATGGGCGGTTGCGCTGTCGGCCGGCGCGTCATGTCGGAACGCCGTGAGGCCGCGAATGTAGCGCTCGCGGAACGTCGCCAGCACGAG
>JBAZPY010000310.1:0-3030 GCA_041645515.1 Agrococcus sp. | reverse complement strand
AGCGGCCCTTCGAGGGCTGTTCGTCGCGGTGCCCGCGGTGCCCGGGGCTGCGGGAGCCGGGGCGGTTCGGCTGTCGGTCGGTCGGTCGGTGCGCGCCGTGAGGGCGCTGTTCATTCCGTGCCATTGCTCATCTCGAGATTGCGCGCAAGAGCGGCTTGCGCGGGTCTGCCGCAGTCATCGCGGGGATCGTGTGGTCGACCGCGAGGATGCTCGCGGGAACTCCGGCCGCGGCGACACTCCATGTGGCGCACAAGTACACGCCTGTCCCGAGCCGACCTGCCCACCTTACGGCAAGGACCGATCGAGCGACAGGGGCAATGCGGCTCAGCCCGGCAGGTCGTGGCCCCGCACGCCCTGGCGCATCACCGACGACGACCACTGCCTGCCGTCGAACCAGCGCGCATCCGCACGCCGGTACGGGTCCGGGTACCAGCCGGGCGGCGCCTGCCCGGCGCTCGCGCCGGGCAGGATGCCGACCGGCTCGGGCGCGCCGTCATCGGGCGAAGGGCCGGGGTGCGGCATCGCGGCCCCCTGGGCGGCCGCCTGGACCGCGGCCTGCGCGCGCTGCTGCTCGACCCACGCCTCGTAGGCGCGCGCCTGCGCCTGCTGCGCCTCGCGCTCGAGCCGGTCGAACTCCTCGGGCGTCGGGATGGGCGGCGGCTGCCGGTCTCCGGCGACGAGCGGGCGCCCGTAGACGTCGAGCTCCACAGCGGGCTGCGGGCGCTGCCCGAACGACGGGCCGCTCGACGGCTGCGGCTGGTGACCGGGATCGCGCCGGGGCTGCGGCTGCGCGGGCGACCCCGGCGAGGCCACCACTGGGTCGACGAGCGCCCCCTGCCGGTGGCCGAACGACGAGGGCTGCGGCGGCACGGATGCGGTGGACCCGGGTGTGGGACCGACCGGCGGCGTGGGCGCGACGGGCGGCGGAGCTCCAGGGCTCATGACGCGCAGGCCGGCTTGCGCGAGCTGCCGGCCGCCGCCGACGTGCGGCGTGGGCACGGAGGACGCGGCCGGGGCGGTGAGGGTGCGGGCGTCGCGCGCGGCGTAGTAGTGCATGGACGAGTCGGCGGGCCACTGGCCGTCGATGCGCAGGTGCGAGGCGCCGCCCGGCTGCAGGGGCGGCACGAACGTGAGCCGGGTGCCGGTGCCCGCCGGCGCGCGCACGGTGATCATGGCGCCCTCGACCTGGCCGGAGGTGCGGGTCACGAAGACCGTCACGGGCAGGTCGCCCGCGGGCACGTGCAGGGTGATGTCGCCCCAGTCGAGCGGCACGCGCAGGCCGCCCACGTCGAGGGTCGGCGGCTGCCGGTACTCGTCCAGGCGGCCGTCCTGGCTCGCGCAGTGGACGATCAGGAAGCTGGGCACCGACATCCTCCTTCCGAGCGGTCCACGGGCGACGCCCATTCAATCAATGCGCCCCACGCATCGGCTGTGAGTGCTGTCAGCGTGCGCTGGCCTCCGCGAGCTCGCCGCGCCGTTCGGCGCGCGTGCCCGTGCCAGCGCGCACGCGACGGCGCTCGATCGCGCCCTCGACCACCAGGTAGAGCACCGGCAGCACGACGAGCGTCAGCAGCGTCGACGAGATGAGGCCGCCGATGACGACGATCGCGAGCGGCTGGGAGATGAAGCCGCCTTGACCGGTGAGGCCCGCGGCCATCGGGATGAGGGCGAAGATCGTCGCGGCCGCGGTCATGAGGATGGGCCGCAGGCGCCGCTCGGCACCCTCGACGAGCGCATCGCGCACGCTCAGCCCGCGGTCGCGGTACTGGTTGACGAGATCGATGAGCACGATCGCGTTCGTGACGACGATGCCGACGAGCATGAGCACGCCGACCATCGACGCGACGCCGAGCGGCACGCCGGTGATGAGCTGCATCGCGATCGCCCCGGTCGCCGCGAACGGCACCGAGACGAGCAGCAGGAACGGCTGGAGCAGGCTCTTGAAGGTCGCCACCATGACGACGTAGACGAGCAGCACGGCGATCAGGGCGGCGATCCCGAGCTGGGTGAACGCATCCGTGATCTGTGTCGCGACGCCGCCGACCGAGGCCGTGGCGCCGTCGGCGAGCTCGAGCCCGTCGAGCGCCTGCGCGACGCCGCCGGAGACGCCGCCGACGTCCGCCGCGTCGGGGGTGACGGTGACCGTCGCGGTGCGGGCGCCGTCGCTCGTCGCGATCGACACCGGTCCCTGGACCTCACTGACCTCGGCGACGTCCGCGAGCGGCAGCGGACCGGTCGGCGTCGGCAGCTCGAGCTCGCGCAGCTCGTCGAGCGTGCCGGCCGGCGCGATCGCGTCGAGCCAGATGCGCACGAGCGACCCCTCGAGCTGGATCTCGCCCACGGGCGTGGGCTGCATCGCCTGCGCGACGAGGCCGGAGACCGCTGCCTCGCTGAGGCCGAGGCTCGCGGCGAGGTCGCGGTCGACGGCGACCTGCACGAGCGGCTGCGCGCCCTCGAGCGAGTCGGTCACCTGCGCGACGCCGTCGAGGCCCGTGACGGCGTCGACGACGGATGCGGTGGCCGCGTCGAGCGCGTCGGGCGTCGGCGCCTGCACGTCGATGTCGATGTCGCCGCCGCCGAGGCCCGCGGACTGGCCAACGGTGATCTCGCCCGCCGCGCCGTCCGCGACCGAGCGGATGCGCTCGCGGAGCGCCGGCATGTCGGTGCCCTCTGCCGCGATGACGCCGTAGCTGATCCGGCCGCCACCGCCGCCGCCTCCGGTGAACGCGGCGAACTGCGACGCGCCGCTCGAGACCGTGGCCGAGACGGTGTCGACGCCCTCGAGCCGCTCGAGCTCGGCCGTGAGCGACTCCGCGGCGTCGAGCTGCGTGTCGAGCGACGCACCGGGCTCGAGCTCCTGGGAGAGCTGCACGGTGGTCTGGCCGTCGTCGCCGAGGAAGTTGGTGGCGATGAGCGGCAGCGCCGCGACGCTCGCGCCGAGGATGACGGCCGCGCCGGCGAGCACGAGCCACGGGTGGCGCAGCGTCCGCATCAGGATCGGCCGGTAGCCGCGCCGCAGCCGGTCGGGCC
>JBAZPY010000309.1:0-3042 GCA_041645515.1 Agrococcus sp. | reverse complement strand
TCGAGCCGGAGCGTTTCCAGCAGCACGTTCGTCGCCAGGTTGTCGCTCGCGATGCCGATGAGCGTCGCGACGTCGTGCACCGACAGCGTCTGCTGCTCGAGGTGCTGCCAGATGCCGCTGTCGGCCACCGGCGGCACTGTGCGCCGGTCCAACTGCTGGCGCGGGTCGAGCTCGCCCGACTCGATCGCGCTCGCGCACGCGGCGAGCAGCAGCAGCTTCGCGACCGAGGCGACGCGCAGCTCCGCGTCGGCGTCGACCTGCACGAGCGGCTCGGGTCGCGATGCCCACCCGATCACCACGCCCCAGCGCGCATCCTCGGCCGATAGCAGCGGCGGCTCGATCGGCGCCGTCGTCGGAACTCGCTCCCCTGCGGTCATGGACCGAGCATGGCGGATCGGCCGACGCGGCTGCCGCTCGCGCATCACCGCGCCCGGGGCGACAGCTGCGGATGCGCCGCGACCAGCGCGTGGATCGCTTGCGTGATCGCCCGCACGCGGAGCAGCTCGCCGAGGTCGCGCGGCACCACGAGCCAGTAGGTGCGGCTGATGCGCAGCTCCTCGGGCAGCACGCCGACGAGGTGCGGATCGGCCGCTCCGATGTAGGTCGGCAGCAGCGCCACGCCGAGGCCGGCGCGCGCCGCGCTGTGCTGCCCGGTGATGTTGTTGGTCTGCAGCCGCGCCGTGGCGCGCGGCAGCAGCTCTTCGAGCACGCGCAGCGGTTGCACGTCGAGCAGCGCGTCGACGTACCAGATCAGGTCGTGATCGCGGCGGAGCTCGTCGACGGAGCCAGGGACGCCGTGGCGATCGAGGTATTCGCGCGAGGCGTAGCACCGCAGCTCGTAGTCGGTGAGGTGCTGCACGGCCGCGGACCGCGGGGAGGGCCGCTCGAGCGTGACGGCCACGTCGAAGTCGCGCGCGGTGATGAGGTCGTGAGTCGTCGCCGTGATCACCTCGAGCGAGAGCGCGGGGTGCGCGTCGAGCAGCGGCCGCAGGCCGGGCACGAGCACGTTGGCGCCGAAGCCGTCGGGGGCGAGGATGCGGGCGGTGCCGCTCAGGTCGCCGGCGCGCGACACGACCGCCTCCATCGCGCGCGAGACGCTCGACTCGATCGCCTCGGCGTGCGGGATGACGAGCCTGCCCGGCTCGGTGATGCGCCAGCCCTGCGGGGTGCGGTCGAACATCCGCACCCCGAGCTCCTGCTCGAGCCGGCTGATGCGGCGAGAGACCGTCGTCTCGTCGACCTACAGGCGCGCGGCCGCCTCGCGCAGCCGGCCGGTGCGCGCCACTTCGAGGAGGTAGCGCAGGTTCTCCGTGTCCACGCATCCATTCTGCACTTCTGCAGTCGCGCCTGCGCGACTGGTCGTTGACGCCTGCATCCCTGCAACCCAGGCTGGAGGAGTCCAGCCCTCGTGGGGGCCCGATCACAAAGGCGTGCGGTGAGCATCGATATCAACACCCCTCCCATCCTCCGGATCGGCGCGGGCAGCGTCGACAGCATCGGCGAGCTCCTCGCGACGCTCGGCGCCGCTCGACCGGTCATCGTGACCGATGGCTTCCTGGTCTCGGCCGGCGTCGCGGAGCGCGTGGCGGATGCGCTGCGCGCGGCGGGCGCGGAGCCCGCGGTGTTCGACGGCACGATCCCCGACCCCACGACCGACTCGCTCGAGGCGGGTCTCGACGCCATCCGTGCGCACCACGCGGACAGCCTCATCGGCCTCGGCGGCGGCAGCCCGATCGACACTGCCAAGGCGCTCTCGGTGCTCGCGGTGCGCGGCGGCCACATGCGCGAGCTGAAGGCTCCGTTCCAGTTCACCGGCCCCGCGCTGCCCGTCATCGCCGTGCCGACGACCGCCGGCACCGGCTCTGAGGTGACGCAGTTCACGATCATCACCGACAGCGCGACGAACGAGAAGATGCTGTGCGCCGGCCCCGGCTACCTGCCGAAGGCCGCGGTCATCGACTACGAGCTGACGCTCTCGATGCCGCCGCGGCTGACCGCCGACACCGGGATCGACGCGCTGACGCACGCGATCGAGGCGTACGTGAGCCGCAAGGCGAACCCGATCTCCGACACCTACGCCATCGCCGCCATCACGCGCATCGGCCGGTTCCTGCGCCGCGCCTACCGCGACGGGGACGACCTGGTCGCGCGCGAGGAGATGATGACCGCGGCCACGCTCGCGGGCATGGCCTTCTCGAACGCGAGCGTCGCGCTCGTGCACGGCATGAGCCGGCCGCTGGGGGCGCACTTCCAGATCGCGCACGGCATGGCGAACGCGATGCTGTTCGCCGAGATCACCGCGTTCTCGGTGGCTGACGCCGTCGAGCGCTACGCCGCGTGCGCCCGCGCACTCGGCGTCGCCGACCGGGCCGACACGGATGCTGCCGCGGCCGACCTGCTCGTCGCCGAGCTGCGCGCGCTGGCCGTCGAGCTCGAGGTGCCGACCCCGGCGACCCGCGGCATCGGCCGCGACGTGTGGGACGAGCTCGTGCCGGTCATGGCCCAGCAGGCGCTCGCCTCGGGCTCGCCCAACAACAACCCCCGCGTGCCGACCGCCGAGCAGGTCGAGCAGCTGTACCACGCCGTCTACGCGTGATCCGACCCGCTGGCTGAGCCGCTCCGCGCGCGAAGCGCGCTGAGCGTGTCGAAGCCCTCACAGACCTCAACGCAACCAGGAGCATCCATGACCATCACCGAGCAGACCACCGCGACCGCCGTCGTGCACCACTGGATCGACGGCGTCGCCCACGAGAGCGGCAGCGGCCGCACGGCGCCCGTCTACGACCCGGCGCTCGGCGTCGTGACGAAGCACGTCTCCCTCGCCGACGAGGCGGATGTGCAGGCCGCCGTCGCGTCCGCGCAGGCCGCGTTCCCCGCCTGGCGCGACCTGTCGATCGCGAAGCGGCAGGCGATCATGTTCCGCTTCCGCGAGCTGCTCAACGAGCGCCGCGGCGAGCTGGCCGAGATCATCACGAGCGAGCACGGCAAGGTGCTGTCGGATGCGGGCGGCGAGATCGCGCGCGGCCTCGAGGTCGTCGAGCT
>JBAZPY010000308.1:0-3043 GCA_041645515.1 Agrococcus sp. | reverse complement strand
GTCATCGGTCTGGAGGACGGCCATGGCCTGCTCGGGGCCGCCCTCGACGGCCGCGACCAACGGGAATGCGCCGTCCTCCGGCACGGTGACGAGCACGTCGTACCGCTCGCCCATGCCCATGAGCAGCGCGTCGGTCGACACCGGCTCGACCGGGAATCCGTCGGTGGCGATGACCGTCATCGGGCCACCGCCGAACGCCACCCGGAACGGCACGCTCGAGGCGGCATTGACCAGCCGCAGCCGCACCTGGTCGCCGGCCGACACCCGCTGCACCTCCGGTGCGTCGGAGGTACGGCCGTTGATCAGGTACATCGGATAGCTGACGTCCGAGATGTCCGTGCCCAGGGGGCTCGACGCGGCGGAGGAGCCCTGTTCGCCCATGTCCATGCCGGGCATGGACTCCTCGCCCATGTCCATGCCGGGCATGGACTCTTCGCCCATGTCCATGCCGGGCATGGACTCTTCGCCCATGTCCATGCCGGGCATGGACTCTTCGCCCATGTCCATGCCGGGCATGGACTCTTCGCCCATGTCCATGCCGGGCATGGACTCCTCGCCCATGTCCATCCCGGACGAGGTCAGGCCCTCCAGGACGTCGTCGGGCGTCTGCCCGGTGCCATCGATCCAGTCGTCGAGCAGCAGCGTGACGTCCGCAGCCGCAGGAGTCGCGTCCGGGTCGTCGACCACGAGCGACCCGTACAGACCTCGGTCCAGCTGGGTGCCTACGTGCGAGTGGTAGAAGTAGGTGCCTGCGTCCGGCAGCGTGAACTCATAGGTGAACTCCGCTCCGGGAGCGATCGGCTCCTGCGTCAGGTCGGGAACGCCGTCCATGTCGTTGCGCAGCGCGATGCCGTGCCAGTGGATGGTCAGCTCCTCCGGCAGGTCGTTCACGACCTCGGCACGCAGCACGTCGCCCGCGCTGGCCCGGATGGCCGGGCCCGGAACCGTGCCGTTGAACGCCCACGTGTCGACGGCCTGGCCGCCGACCTCGACGGTGGCCGGGCCCGCGGTCAGGCTCACGTCGATCGTGTCGGCTCCCGCGACTGCTCGCGCCTCCTCCGCTCGGGCGACGGCCGCCGAGTCCGGGCCGACGA
Organism: Agrococcus sp.; assembly: GCA_041645515.1. GTDB lineage: Bacteria > Actinomycetota > Actinomycetes > Actinomycetales > Microbacteriaceae > Agrococcus. Next base: position 1,949 of record JBAZPY010000308.1, on the reverse strand, counting down.
CGCCGCCCGCGGCGCCTCCACGGGACGGCAGCAGCCAGGCAACGAGGCCGACCACGACAGCCACCGCCGCTACGACGGCGAGGATCATCAGAGATTTCTTGGTGCGCATCGCTCTACCTTCTTCGTTGGCGCGCCGTGGACTCGGCAGGCGTCCTCGGCGGTCCCCCTGGACAACGACCTCGCACGTCCAGTGCATCCCGAAGACGACGAACTTCATCGAACCTTCACACAACCCGCTCAGCGCCACGGAAGAGGCGGCTCGGCGCTGCTCCGACGCCACTGCTTCGACGCTCCGGGTGCTCGACGACGAGGAGATCGCCATGCGACGCGGAGGAGCACGGCTGGGCGGAGCCGCGCTCGTGGGCGTCGGGGCGCCCCCGACGACCCGGCCGAGACGGGAACAGCTGCTCTATGTCGTACGCACAGCTGTCCACCCGTTCGCGGCCGGCATCGCGGCGGACGCACTCATCGCGCCCGCCTCGACCCGGGCTGCCGGCCAGCCGGTCATGCGCCGCGCGAGGCGCGGCGCTGCGCGACGAGCACGATCGCCACACCGGCCGCGGCGACGACGAGGCCGGCGATGCCGAGCGGTGTGACCGGCACGCCGAACACCAGCAGCACCCAGAGCATCGTGGTCGGCGGCGTGAGGTAGAGCATCGTGCTGACGAACGTCGCGCCGTGCGAGCGCGTCACGGTGACGTAGAGCACGTAGCCGCCGAGGCTCGCGAGCAGCACGAGCCACAGCACGGCGAACCAGAGGTCGGGGGTGGCCGGCGGTGCCGCCTGCCCGCGCAGCAGCGCGACGAGCATGAAGGCGGCGCCCGCGACGAGCGCCTGCATCGTGATCGTCTGCAGCAGGTCGTCGTGCAGGTGCCAGCGGCGCTGCAGCACCGTGCCCGTGCCGAGCGCGAGCACGCCCGCGAACGGCAGCGCGTACGCCCACAGCGGCGCTCCGGCGCCACCGAGGGCGCCGGATACCACGAGCGCGACGCCCGCGAGCCCGACCACCATGCCGCCCCACATCCACCCGGTCGCGCGCTCGCTGAGCACGCGACCCGCGACGGTCGCGACGAGCATCGGCTGCAGAGCGGCGATGAGCGCCGCGGTGCCGCCGTCGACGCCAGCGCGCACGCCCTCGAAGATGAGCAGCAGGTAGGCGGCTTGGCTGAGCAGCCCGATCGTGCCCTGCCGCAACCAGCTCGCGGGGCCGGGCCAGGGTCGGCGCAGCACGAGCATCGCCCCGACCAGCAGCCCAGCGAGCACGACGAAGCGCCAGGCGAGCACCGTGATCGGCTCGCCGCCGGCGCGCGCGGCGAGCTCGGCGCCGACGAAGCCGGAGCTCCAGGTGACGACGAGGGCGACGGAGGCCACGACGATCGCGATGGGCCCGAGCCTGCCTCGCGACGCGTCGGGCTCGTGCGGGGCGGGCGGCTCGGTCATCGGGTCGAGTATCGCAGTGGCTGGCGTGGTCTCGAGACGGCGGCCTGCGGCTGCCTCCTCGACCAGCGGGGGAGGCACCCGGCTCGACCAGCAGGGGAGGCTACGTCTCGACGACCAGGATGGGGTCGGTCGTCGGCGTCTCGGAGCCGCCGTCCGGCTCGACCGTCACGCCGACGGCGCTGCCGGCCGTCAGTGCGCCGTCGAGCAGGAACGCGGTCGCGTCGCCACCGGCCTCGAACGTGCCGGCGCTGTGCGGCCCGTCCTCGTCGATGTACCAGGCCTGGTAGGTGCTGCCCTCCGGCGCGGCGCTCAGGCCGTCGAAGAGGATCGCCGACTGCCCCCGCTCCGCCGACCAGATCACCGTCGCCGTGGAACCGTCCGGCAGCGCGACCTCGGTGCGCTCAGCGTCCGCCGCGCTCACCACCGCGCCGAGCGCCTCCTGGCGGGAGTCGCCGCCCAGCTGCGAACCGAGCGCGACACCGCCGAGCAGCAGCGCGGCGCCCGCGGCG
>JBAZPY010000307.1:0-3049 GCA_041645515.1 Agrococcus sp. | reverse complement strand
CTCGCCGACGTCGCGGCCGCATCCGACGTGCCGGTGTGGGCCTACCAGGTCTCGGGCGAGTACGCGATGGTCGAGGCGGCCGCCGCGAACGGCTGGATCGACCGCGACCGGCTCATCGCCGAGAGCCTCACGAGCATCGTGCGCGCCGGCGCCGACGTCGTGCTGACCTACTGGGCGATCGAGCAGGCGCAGCTGCTCGGCACGCAAGGCCTCGGCGCACAGGTACCGGAGGCCCGCTCATGAGCACCAACGCCGAGCTGTTCGAGCGGGCGAAGCTCGCCATCCCCGGGGGCGTCAACAGCCCCGTCCGCGCGTTCGGATCGGTGGGCGGCACGCCCGCGTTCCTGGTGCGCGCGAAGGGTGCCCACGTGACGGATGCCGAGGGTCGCGACCTCGTCGACCTGGTCGCGAGCTGGGGTCCCGCGATCCTCGGCCACGCGCATCCCGAGGTCGTCGAGGCGGTGCAGGACGCCGCCGCCCACGGGCTGTCGTTCGGCGCGTCGACGCCGGCGGAGGCCCTGCTCGCCGAGGAGGTCGAGCGCCGCGTCGGCCCGGTCGAGCGGCTCCGGCTCGTCTCCACCGGCACCGAGGCGACCATGACCGCGATCCGGCTCGCGCGCGGCGCGACCGGCCGCGACCTGCTCGTGAAGTTCGACGGGCACTACCACGGGCACTCCGACGGACTGCTCGTCGCCGCGGGCTCCGGCCTCGCGACGCTCGCGATGCCCGGCTCGGCCGGCATCCCCGCATCCGTCGCCGCCACGACCGTCGTCGTGCCGTACAACGACCGCGATGCGATCGAGCGGCTCTTCGCCGAGCGCGGCGACCAGATCGCCGCGGTCATCGTCGAGGCGGCAGCGGCGAACATGGGCGTCGTCGAGCCCGACGGCGACTTCAACGGCTTCCTCGCCCGCACCGCGCACGCGCACGGCGCGCTGCTCATCAGTGACGAGGTGCTGACGGGCTTCCGCGTCCACCGCTCCGGCATGTGGGGGCTCGAGGAGTGGACGGGCGACGAGGCCCCCGACCTCATGACCTTCGGCAAGGTGATCGGCGGCGGCATGCCGCTCGCCGCCCTCGGCGGCCGGCGCGACCTCATGGAGCTGCTGGCCCCGATGGGCCCCGTCTACCAGGCCGGCACGCTGTCGGGGAACCCGGTCGCGGTCGCGGCCGGCCTCACGACGCTGCGGCTCGCGACCGACGACGTCTACCGGCGGCTCGACCACGCCGCCGACGTCATCACCGGAGCGCTCGCGGATGCGCTGCGCACGGAGGGCGTCGCGCACGCGATCACGCGCGTCGGCAGCCTCTTCTCCGTCGCGTTCCGCGAGGGCGCCCCCCGCGACTTCGACCAGGTGCGCGCACAGGACGCGTTCCGCTACCCGCCGTTCTTCCACGCGATGCTCGACGCGGGCGTGAGCCTGCCGCCGAGCGTGTTCGAGGCCTGGTTCGTCACCGCCGCGCACGACGAGGCGGCGCTCGAGCGCATCGTCGAGGCGCTGCCGGCGGCGGCGCGCGCGGCGGCGGCGGCCTCCGCCGTCTGACCGCACCCCTGGTCCGCGCGGCGCTCGCGGACTACCGTGGCGGCATGGCGAGCGTGCCCATCTGCCCGAACTGCGGCTCCGCCCTGCGCGAGATCGTGTGGGGCTACGGCACGATCGCCGACGTCGAGGACGCGGGCGACGTCGTGATCGGCGGGTGCGTGATCGACGTCGACGAGGTCGGCCGCGTGGCCGCGCTGCAGTGCCCGATCTGCGGCACGCGCACGGATGCGGGAGGGATCGCGCTCGAGGCTCCGCAGCCTCCCGCCACCACCGAGCATCCCTTCGACGTGAGCTTCAGCAGCCCGCCGCGCGAGAGATGGGAGGTCACCATGACGGATCCAGGCCCCAGTGGCCAAGGTGGACAGGGAGTGCCGGACACGCAGGGCGAACCGGGAGCGCCGGACGGCGGCGGCCTCGGCTTCGTCGACGAGGACTTCGGCGGCACGCCGCCCGGCGGCGACGGCTGGCGCGACCGCGTCGAGCCCTACGCCTCTCGCGACGACGCGCTCCCGCCGCCCTCGGCGCCGACACCGGAGCGGGTCGGCCCCTACAGCTCGCGGGAGGACGCACTGCCGGGCGGCGGGCAGCCGACGCCCGACCGGGTGGAGCCATACGCATCGCGCAGCGGCGACATGCCGCCCGCATCCGCACCGTCGCGCGAGCACGTCGACCCGTACGCGTCGCGCGACGACGTGCTGCCGGAGGCGACCGGCGCGTGGCAGGAGCGGATCGAGCCCTTCGCCGGGGCACCCGGCGAGGAGCCCGCGCTCGCCGAGGAGGCGGCGGAGCCCGCGGCTCCCGGGGAGGCGTTCGACGCCCGATGGGGCTCGACGAGCGACTTCACCGACGCCGAGGAGGAGGGCTGGCCGCCGGGCAGTCGCGACGACGACTAGGGCGTGTCTGGCTCGTCTCGAGCCGTTGATGCCGTCCCCGTCGGTCACGGGTGCACGCCCGTGCGAGGCGACCGTCTGGTGGTGGAGGGGATCATCTGATGGTTCCGCACCGGCTTGCTGCGGCGGCATCTGCCGGCCGGGTTCGGGCCGCGGCAGACGGCGTGGAAGCGGCGACACGCGCCGCTCCGCCACGGATCTTGGAGAGCCTCTAGAGTGATCAGCAGATCGCGGAGATGCCTTGATCTGCCGAAGAGTCGGGACGGAGCTGTCGCGGGTGACCAGTCAACGAAAGCGCACGAAGCGGCATCGATCGGCGGCAGCCGGCGCGCCGCGCGGGTCGACATCCCCGGCGACGAAGAGTCAGCCGGGCGCCGGGGAGGCATTGCCGCCAGCGGCCCCCGCTCCCGGTGCAGCCTTTGGGGTGCCGCGGGCTGCGGCAGCGGTGCCCGCTCCCGGTGCAGCCTTTGGTGTGCCGCGGGCTGCGGCAGCGGTGCCCGTTCCCGGCGGTGCCGGTGGTGTGCCGCGGGCTGCGGCAGCGGTGCCCGTTCCCGGCGGTGCCGGTGGTGTGCCGCGGGCTGCGGCAGCGGTGCCCGTTCCCGGCGGTGCCGGTGG
>JBAZPY010000306.1:0-3090 GCA_041645515.1 Agrococcus sp. | reverse complement strand
CGCGTGCGCGCCCGCGGGACCGGTGACGCCGACCGTCAGCACGCTCGCGAGCGCCACCCCGACCGGTCGGGCCGGCGCGGCGCCCGACCCCTCCCCCGCAGTCCCCTCGTTCGAGGCCGGCTCGCTCGACGCCCCCGCCGTCGTGGCGACCGGCCTCGACGCGCCGTGGTCCATCGCGTTCACCGAGGACGGCGCCGCCATCGTCAGCGAGCGCGACACCGCCACGATCGCCGAGCTCGTCGGCGGGCAGGCGGTGCCGATCGCGCAGATCGCGGGCGTCGCGCACGGCGGAGAGGGCGGGCTGCTCGGGATCGCGGTCGGCGGCGGCCACCTCTACGCCGCCATCACGACCGCCGACGACAACCGGGTGCTGCGCGTGCCGCTCTCCGGCGAGCCGGGCGCGCTCGTGCTCGGCCAGCCCGAGACCGTGATCGAGGGGCTGCCCGCTGCGGGCAACCACAACGGCGGCCGCCTCGGCTTCGGCCCCGACGGCATGCTCTACGTCACCACTGGCGACGCCAGCCGGCCGAGCACCGCGCAGGACCCCGCGAGCCTCGCCGGGAAGATCCTCCGGCTCGAGCCCGACGGCGCGATCCCCGCCGACAACCCCATCCCTGGCTCTCCCGTCTACTCGCTCGGCCACCGCAACCCGCAGGGCCTCGCGTGGGCCGACGACGGCTCGCTCTGGGCGACCGAGTTCGGGCAGGACACCTGGGACGAGCTCAACCGCATCGAGCCGGGCGCGAACTACGGCTGGCCGATCGTGGAGGGCATGGCCGGCGACCCGCGCTTCGCCGACCCCGTGCAGCAGTGGTCGCCGAGCGAGGCGAGCCCGAGCGGCATGGCGCACGCCGACGGGCGGCTGTGGATCGCGAACCTGCGCGGGCAGTCGCTGCGGGAGGTCGACCTGGCCTCGCCCGGCGAGTCGACCGTGCGCTGGCTCGCGGAGCACGGGCGGATGCGCGACGTCGTCCTGGCACCGGACGGCGCGCTCTGGGTGCTCACCAACAACACCGACGGCCGCGGCGACCCCGGCGAGGGCGACGACCGCATCCTCGCGTTCCGCCCGTAGCGCGTCACTCGGCGCGCAGCATCCCCTCGACGTCCGGCAGACGCTGGAAGCCGCCGAACGTGCCGGCGGTGGCGATCTCGTCGGCCACGCCGAGCCATCCGCCCCACGCAGCCCGCGCGAGCGTGCCGCCGACGCCGATGCGCGGCGCGTACAGGCAGTCGGCGCCCGCGTCGGCGTAGGCGCGCAGCCGGCGGATCGTCTCGTCGAGATCGGGGCGTCCGACGACGAAGCCCTCGGAGCGCGCCGTGAGCACGACGCCGGTGCCGCTCTCGTCGATCGCGGCGCGGGCGGCGGCGATGCGATCGATGGCGAGCGTCGCCTCGTGCAGCGGCTGCGCCGGGTCGCCGGTGGAGTCCTCGATCGACAGGCCGGCGACGCCTGTCGCGGCGGCGGCGAGCACGTTGGTGCGCACGCCGTCAGGCTCGACGGCGAAGCCGCCCTGGAAGTCGGCGTTCACCGGCACCGCGACGGCTCCCGCAATGGCGCGCAGGTGCGCGAGGGCGTCCTCGAGCGCCACCTCGGCGTCGGGCAGGCCCATCGACCACGCGAAGCCCGCACTGGTCGTCGCGAGCGCGGGGAAGCCCATGCGCTCGAGCGTGACGGCGCTGCCGACGTCCCAGGGGTTCGGCATGACGAAGATGCCGGCCTCGTGCAGCCGCCGGAACGCCGCCACCTTCGCGGTCGTCGGCGGATGCTGCTCGTCATGCTCCATCGCGGCAGCCCCCTCTCGACCGCACGGTAGGACCGCGGATGCGCCGGCACAAGGGCCATCACCGGACCGCGCACTGGGCGCGGCGTGCTGGCCAAAGGCACCGATATGCGGCATGGTCGGATCCATGACCTCGAGCAATGACGCTCGCCTCGGCCTCGACTCGCTCGCGGTCCACGCGGGTAGGGAAGACCTTTCGGCCCTTGGCGTGCACGCCGCCCCCATCGATCTCTCATCCACCTACGCGCTCCCGGGCGTCGACGCGGGCGGTGACGCCTACGAGCGCCTCGCGACCGGCGGCGACGTCGGCGACGGCTCCGCCGTCTATCAGCGGCTGTGGAACCCGACGGTCGCTCGGTTCGAGCGGGCGCTCGCCCAGCTCGAGGGGGCGGAGGAGGCGGTCGCGTTCGCCTCCGGCATGGCGACCACGACCGCGGTGCTGACCGCCGCTCGCCAGCGGCGCGGCGCGCACGTCGTCGCGGTGCGGCCGCTCTACGGCGGCACCGACCACCTGCTCGCGAGCGGCCTGCTAGGCACCGAGACGACGTTCGTCGACCGGGTCGACCAGGTCGCGGCGGCCGTGCGCCCCGACACCGGGCTCGTGATGGCCGAGAGCCCCGGCAACCCGACGCTCGAGCTCATCGACCTCGACGCGCTGGTGGCGGCGGCGGGCGACGCGCCCGTGCTCATCGACAGCACGTTCGCGACGCCGGTGCTGCAGCGGCCGCTCGACCACGGCGTCGCGCTGTCGCTGCACTCGGCCACGAAGTACATCGGCGGCCACGGCGACGTGCTCGGCGGGGTCGTCGCGTGCAGCGCCGACTGGGCCAGGGCCATCCGGCCGGTGCGCGCCATCACGGGTGCGATCGCGCATCCGCTGAGCGCCTACCTGATGCACCGCGGCCTGCAGACGCTGCCGCTGCGCGTGCGCGCGCAGCAGGCGAGCGCCCAGCGCGTCGCCGAGGCGGCGACCGCCATGCCGGGCGTGCGTGCCGTGCGCTACCCCGGCCTCGAGGGCTGCGACCCGCAGGGGCTCGTCGGCCCCGGCCGGCAGATGTCGGGACCCGGCTCCGTGCTCGCGCTCGACGTCGGCTCGTACGCGCTCGCCGCGGCGGTCGCGACGGGCGTGCGGCTGTTCACGCACGCCGTCTCGCTGGGCAGCGTCGACTCGCTCATCCAGCACCCGGCGTCGCTCACGCACCGCCCCGTGGCCCCCGAGGCGAAGCCGCACGCCGGCGTGCTGCGGCTCTCGATCGGCCTCGAGGACGCCGACGACCTGATCGCCGATCTGCGCCAGGCGCTCGAGGCG
>JBAZPY010000305.1:0-3097 GCA_041645515.1 Agrococcus sp. | reverse complement strand
CTCAACCTGGCCACCGCGGCCTCCGTCTGCCTCTACCAGAGCGCCTTCGCGCAGCGGGGCATGTAACCGTTTCGTTGCGATCGGTCAGCCCGCGGACAGCCCGCCCATAGGTCGTGCTTTGATGGCGGCATGCAGCCCCTCGTCGAGCTCGACCACGTCAACAAGCACTACGGCGAACTCCACGTCCTGAACGACATCAACGTCGCGGTGCCCAAGGGACAGGTCGTCGTCGTCATCGGGCCATCCGGCTCCGGCAAGTCGACCTTCTGCCGAGCCATCAACCGGCTCGAGACGATCGACGACGGCGAGATCCGCATCGACGGCGTGCCGCTGCCGAAGGAGGGCAAGGCGCTCGCCCAGCTGCGCGCCGACGTGGGCATGGTCTTCCAGTCCTTCAACCTCTTCGCGCACAAGTCGATCCTCGACAACGTGACCCTCGGGCCGATCAGGGTGCGCGGCAAGAAGCGCAAGGAGGCCGAGGAGCACGCCATGGCGCTGCTCGAGCGCGTCGGCATCGCCAATCAGGCGCACAAGATGCCGGCCCAGCTCTCGGGCGGCCAGCAGCAGCGCGTCGCGATCGCCCGCTCGCTCGCCATGGAGCCGAAGCTCATGCTCTTCGACGAGCCGACGAGCGCGCTCGACCCCGAGATGATCAACGAGGTCCTCGACGTCATGGTCGAGCTCGCGCACGGCGGCATGACGATGATCACGGTGACGCACGAGATGGGCTTCGCTCGCAAGGCTGCGGACCGCGTGCTCTTCATGGCGGACGGCAAGGTGCTCGAGGACTCGACCCCGGACTCGTTCTTCTCGAATCCGCAGACCGAGCGCGCCAAGGACTTCCTCTCGAAGATCCTCGCCCACTGACCCCCTTCCACAGCACACCATCACTCAAGGAGAAGCCCCCATGCGCAGAAAGCTGACGAGCGTCGCCGGACTCGCGGTCCTCGCCCTCACCCTCGCCGCCTGCGGTGGCCCGGCCGGCACGACGTCGTCCGAGGCCCCCGAGGAGACCGGCGCGCCCGGCGCCGCGACCGATCACCCGTACGGCCTCGAGGTCGCGGAGGCCCCCGAGTTCGACGAGGGCACGACGATGGCCGAGCTCGCCGAGGCGGGCTCCATCACGATCGGCACGAAGTTCGACCAGCCGCTCTTCGGCCTCGTCGGCCCCGACGGCAACCCCGTCGGCTTCGACGTGGCGATCGGCTCGCTGGTCGCTGCAGAGCTCGGCATCCCGTTCGAGAACATCGAGTGGGTCGAGACCGTCTCGGCCAACCGCGAGCCGTTCATCGAGCAGGGTCAGGTCGACATCGTGGTCGCGACGTACACGATCAACGACACCCGCAAGGAGGTCATCGACTTCGCGGGCCCGTACTACGTCGCCGGTCAGGCGCTCATGGTGCGGGCGGGCAACCCCGAGGGCATCACCGGTCCTGCGGACGTCGAGGGCCGGCCGGTCTGCTCCGTCGAGGGCTCGACCCCGGCCCAGCGCATCGTCGAGGAGTACGGCGCCGACCTGCAGGCGACCGACGTCTACTCGAACTGCCTCGACCCGCTGCGCAACGGCCAGGTCGTCGCGCTGACGACGGACAACGTCATCCTCGCGGGCTTCGTCGACCAGAACCCGGGCGAGTTCGAGCTTGTGAACGAGGGCGAGACCTTCACGGAGGAGCCGTACGGCATCGGCCTCGAGAAGGGCGACGACGAGTTCCGCACGTTCATCAACGACGTGCTGGAGGCCTCGTACGAGGACGGCACCTACGCCTCGCTGTGGGAGCAGACGGCCGGTGCCGTGCTGCCCACGCCTGAGGGCCCGGCGGCCGACCGCTACTGATCCCAGCCCCACGGCTGATCCGACACCGACCTGGCGGGGTCCGCACCGCGGACCCCGCCTCGTCTCGACCGACGGAGGCGCATGGAAGCCCTGCTCTCGAACGGCCCGCTCTGGTGGGACGGGATGCGCAACACGCTCGTGCTCACCGCGCTCACCACGCTCATCGGCCTGCCGCTCGGCGCGGTGCTCGCGGGCATGCGCGTCTCGCCCGTGGCGGCGCTCCGCGTCGCCGCGGCCGTGTTCACCGAGCTCGCGCGCAACACGCCACTCACGCTCGTGTTCTTCTTCGTCTTCTTCGTGCTGCCGCGCCTCGGCGTGACGCTCGACTTCTTCCTGTCGGCGGTCATCGCGCTGACCTTCTACACGACGGCGTTCTTCGCCGAGGCGATCCGGTCCGGCATCAACTCGGTGGCGTTCGGCCAGGCCGAGGCGGCGCGCTCGGTGGGGCTCGGCTTCGGGCTCACCATGACGGAGGTGATCCTGCCGCAGGCGATCCGCTCGGTCGTGCCGCCGCTGATCAACGTCATCATCGCGCTGACGAAGAACACGTCGGTGGCCATGGGCTTCTTCATCTTCGTCCTGACCTCGGTCGCGCAGCGGCTCTCCACCACCAACGGCGACCAGGTCCTCCAGATCTTCGTCGGGGTCGCGCTCAGCTACCTCCTCATCACCGTGCCGCTCGGCCAGCTCGCCGACTACCTCGAGCAGAAGTGGAAGGTCGTCCGATGAGCGCCAGCGTCCTCTACGACCAGCCGGGCCCCCGGGCGCGCCGGCTCTCGCGCATCCTCTCGATCGTCTTCGCGGTCGCCTTCGCCGCCCTCATCGCCGGGGGCGTCTACCAGCTCTGGCTCGGCGGCGCCTTCTACGCCGACCGCTGGGACATCTTCTTCAACGCCGAGTACTGGACCGCGCGGCGCGGCCTCCTGCTCGGCCTCCGCAACACGCTCATGACCGCCGCGATCGCCTCGGTCCTCGCCATCATCATCGGCATCGCGTTCGCGATCGGCCGCAGCGCACGCAGCCGGTGGGTCCGCATCCCCGTCACGATCCTGCTCGAGTTCTTCCGGGGCATGCCCGTGCTGCTCATGATCCTGTTCGTGCTGCTCGCGATGCGCTTCGGGCCGATCGAGTCGGTCATCGCAGCGCTCGCCGTCTACAACGGCGCGATCATCGGCGAGGCGATCAGGACCGGCGTCGCGGCGCTGCCCAAGGGCCAGCGCGAGAGCGGGCTCGCCATCGGGCTCAGCCCGATGCGCACGCTCG
>JBAZPY010000304.1:0-3105 GCA_041645515.1 Agrococcus sp. | reverse complement strand
CGACGGTACAGGTGCTCCGCGCTTCACCGCGGATGTCGCGGTAGAGGGCGCGCGGATCGTCGCCGTCGTACGCGCGGGGGCTGCGCGGGCTCTGGACGCTCCGACGGGCACCGTCGAGATCGACGCGCGCGGCCTGGTCCTCGCGCCGGGCTTCATCGACATGCACGCGCACAGCGACCTGGCCGTGCTGGAGGGCGCGGATCATCGGGCCAAGATCCTGCAGGGCGTCACGACAGAGGTGATCGGTCAGGACGGCCTCGGTTATGCGCCGCTCGACGATGCCACGGCATCCGTGATCCCTGCACAGATCGCCGGCTGGAACGGTCTGCCCGCGGGTGTTCCGTGGCGCACGATGGACGATCTGCTCAGCGCGATCGACGCGGCCACGGTGGCCAACGTCGCCGTGCTCGTGCCGCAGGGCAACCCGCGAATGATCGCCGTCGGGCACGAGAACCGTGCGGCGACCCCTGCCGAACTGCGGCAGATGGGGGAGATGCTCGGGGAGGCGCTGGACGCCGGGGCGTTCGGCATGTCGAGCGGGCTCACTTACACACCGGGCATGTATGCCTCCACCGCGGAGCTCGAGGCGCTCTGCCGCGTCGTCGCGGAGCGGGGCGGCTATTGGGCACCGCACACCCGCAGTTACGGCGCTGCGGCGCTGGATGCCTACCGTGAGGCGCTCGACATCGGACGCCGCACCGGATGCCCCATCCACCTCACGCACGCCACGATGAACTTCGCGCCCAATCGCGGCCGCGCCGACGAGCTGCTCGCGCTGATCGATGAGGCGATCGCGGACGGCGTCGACGTCACGCTCGACACCTACCCGTACCTTCCCGGCGCGACCACGCTGACGGCGCTGTTGCCGAGCCGTCTCGCCGAGGGCGGCGACCTCATCGCCGCGATCAGGGCGCTGGATGCCGTCGGCCGTGAGCAGGTGCGCGTCGAGCTCGAGGAGATCGGCTGCGACGGGTTCCACGGCGAACGCGCGGACTGGTCGAGCATCGAGATCACCGGCACCGGGAACCCCGCCCTCGCCCGACTCGTCGGCAGGACCATCGCGCAGATCGCCGCGGAGGACGACAAGCGCGCAGTCGACGTCGTGCTCGACACGATCGTGGCGGATGCCGGGGCCACCGGCATCCTGATGCACATCGGCGATGAGGACAACGTGCAGGCGATCATGCAGCACGAGCGTCACACCGGCGGCAGTGACGGCATCCTGATCGGGGCGAAACCGCATCCGCGCGGGTTCGGCGCCTTCACCCGCTATCTCGGGCATTACGTGCGCGAGCTCGGAGTGCTGACGCTGGAGGAGGCCGTACGCCACCTCTCCGGCACTCCCGCGGCCCGCCTCGGCCTGGACCTCGGTGACGCGCCGCGCGGCGTGATCCGTGAGGGCGCGACGGCCGACGTCGTGCTTTTCGATCCCGACACCGTCGCCGCCGGCGCCACGTTCGATGAACCACGAACCCCTCCGATCGGGGTCGTCGAGGTGCTGGTCGACGGCATTCCGGTCGTCGCGGGCGGTGTCGTCACCGGCGACACCCCTGGGCGCGCTCTCAGGATGCCGCCGCCACCGCATCGTGCGACCGTGCCGTTGATCGATGCCAGGATCGACGCCCCGGCAGCGCCGTTCGTCTGGACGCCGGACACTCCGGTGCAGGCACCGGCAGAGCTCGCTGCCGTCGCCGATCTGCTCTCGGGCGGCGACCGCGTCGGGGACACCGTCGACGTACCCGGTCACCCGGCCATCTCGCTGACGCTCGATCCCGCGGTGGGGGAGAGCGCGACCGCCGCCGGTCGGATCGGCGACGAGGCGTTCCGCATCACCGTCGCCTCCACCGGTGTCGAGGTGAGCGGCGCGACCGTGGAAGGCGTCTTCCGCGGCGTCACGGCACTGCGCCAACTTCGTGCACCGGAGATCGACACGGCACGCATCCCCGCCGGCGAATGGAAGGGCTCGCCCGCCTACGGCTGGCGCGGCGCGATGCTCGATGTCGCACGGCACTTCCGGCCCGCCGAAGACATCCGCCGCCTGATCGACCTGCTGGCACTGCACCAGCTGAACATCCTGCACCTGCACCTCACGGATGATCAGGGTTGGCGGTTCGAGGTGCCCGGCTTCCCCAGGCTCACCGAGATCGGTGCCCGTCGAGAGGCGACGCAGCGCGGCCACGGACCGTTGGCCACGGTCGAGCCCGGCATGCACGAGGGGTACTACTCGACCGCCGAGCTGCGCGAACTGGTCGCGTACGCCGCGGAGCGCTTCGTCACGATCGTGCCGGAGGTGGAACTCCCGGGGCATGTGCAGGCCGCGCTCGCCGCGTATCCGACCCTCGGCAATGTCGATGCGTCCGGACCCGTCACCGCTCCATGGGAGCGCTTCGGGGTGAACCCGCGCACTCTGGCGCCCACCGAGGACTCATTGGAGTTCGGGCGCGCCGCGATCGATGCGCTGTGCGACATCTTCGACTCGCCGTGGATCGGGATCGGCGGCGATGAGGTGCCGGTCACGGAGTGGGCGGAGAGCCCTGCGGCTGCTGCGCGCATGCAGGAGCTCGGACTCGCATCGCCTCGCGACGTGCAGCCATGGTTCACCAGGCACTTCGTCGAGCACGTACGGTCGCACGGACGCACGGCGCTGGCGTGGGACGAGGTGCTCGAGGGCGACGTTCCCGATGGCGTACGGATACTCGCATGGCGCGGACCTGTCGCGCTGGAGGAGGCCATTCGACGCGGCATCCCCGTCGTGGGCTGCCCTGATCTTGAGACGTATCTCGACTATCGGCAGTCCGAGTCGGCCGACGAGCCGGTGCCGGTGGGCCCGCCGCTGACGATCGAGCACGCGTACACCCTGCGTCTTCCCGAAGGGGTCGTCGGGGGACAGTCCAATGTCTGGACCGAACACCTGCCGACTCGGGATCGCGTGGACTTCGCCATGTTCCCGAGGCTCAGCGCGATCGCCGAGCGGCTCTGGGTGGGCGGCGATCCGGGGGACGGCGAATCGTTCCTGCGACGTCTCGCCGTGCACCTGCGGCGACTGACGGCGGCCGGGGTGCGATATCGTCCTCTCGACGGGTCGGCAATCGATCAGCGGCGGCC
>JBAZPY010000303.1:0-3120 GCA_041645515.1 Agrococcus sp. | reverse complement strand
GGGCGCGCCGCCGCAGCCCGGCGCGCCCGGACCGGGGTGAAGGCGTCGTTGGTCGCCTCGCCAGCCCAGACGAGGTCCCAGAGCGCCTCGCGCAGCTCCTCGGGGTCTGCCTCCGGGTGCTCGACGAGGATCTCGGCGAAGAAGCACGCGCCGCGGCCGAGGCGCTCCCGCAGGATCTCGTGCGTCTCGCCGTCCGGTGGCTCGGTGGCCGCGGGTGGTGGCCCGAGCAGAGGCGCGTCGTCGCGGAAGTAGAGCGCGACGCGCCCCGCGCCGCCGCGGAGCGCTCCCGCCCCGACCCAGACGAGCTCGCCGGAGGCGCACAGCTCGTCGAGCCACGCCGGCGAGTAGGCGCCGAGCCGGCGCGGCAGCACCTCGCGCTCCCAGAGCTCGGGCGTGAGTGGCAGCCCTTGAAGCGGGGCCAGCGCGTCGCGCAGACGATCGGGGCCGGCGCCGGCGGGGGTGTGGCCATCCACGCCCTGCCAGGCCGGCACGAAGCGCGCCAAAGCCTCCTGGCCGACAGGCTCGATCTCGCGCCGCAGCGCGGCCAGCGAAGCCCGCCGCAGGCGGCGCAGCACCTCCGGGTCGCACCACTCGCGCCGGGTGCCCAGGGGCCGCAGCTCGCCGCGCACCAGCTCGCCCGCCTGTTCCAGCACGGTGAGCGCCGCGCCCGCGTCGACGCCGAACCGCTCGCGCAGATCACTCGATTCAAAGGGCCCGCGCGTACGGGCAAAACGCCGCGCGAGCTCGAGCAGCGCCTCGGGCACATCGACGAGGAACGCTTCGGGCAGGCCGCCGGGCGGCACGACGCCCAGGGCGTCACGGTACAGCCCGGCGTCCTCGGCGGCGATCCAGCGCTCCTCGCCGGCGACGCGCACGCGGACGGCGCGGCGCTCGCCCTCGAGCCGCGCCAGCCAGGCGGCCGTTTGGCCGGGCGGCTCCGCGCGCTGGGCCGCCTCCTCCTCCCTGAGGTCGCCGAGGCGGCGCAGCACGTCGTGGAGGGCGTCGGCGCTGCGCGCCCGCCGGCGTTCGGAGCGCAGCTGCAGATCGTCCTCGACCTGTTCGAGCGCGGCCGGGTCGATGAGCTCGCGCAGCTCGTCCTGGCCGAGCAGCTCCCGCAGCAGGTCGCGGTCGAGAGCCAGAGCGACGGCCCGGCGCTCGGCGCTCGGCGTGTCGCCCTCGTACATGTACGTGGCCACGTAGTCGAAGAGCAGCGACGAGGCGAACGGCGAGGCGCTCCGCGTCTCCACCTCCACCAGCGCGAGCTCGCGGCTGTGCACGCGGCGCAGGACGTCGATGAGCCCCGGCAGGTCGAGGACATCGCGCAGGCACTCGCGGTAGGTCTCGAGGATCACCGGAAACTGCGGGTAGCGGCGCGCCACCTCAAGCAGGGACTGCGACTTGAGGCGCTGCTGCCAAAGGGGTGTGCGCCGCCCCGGGTAGGCGCGCGGGATGAGCAGCGAGCGCGCGGCGTTGTCGCGGAAGCGCGCCCCGAAGAGGGCGCTGGCGCCGAGCTCGACGACGACGAGGTCTTCGGCTTCGTCGGGCCCCACGAGCACCAGCTCGGCCCCCGGCGGCTCGTCGGCGTCGGGCAGGTGCACGATGATGCCGTCGTCCGACCAGATGGGGTCGGCTTCGAGGCCGAAGCCGTCGCGGATGCGTGCCGTGAGCGCCAGCGCCCAGGCGGCGTGCACGCGCCCGCCGAACGGGGTCAGCACGCACAGCCGCCAGTCGCCGATCTCGTCGCGGAAACGCTCGATCACGACGGTGCGGTCCGAGGGCACGACGCGCGTCGCCTGCTGCTGCTCGCGCAGGTACGCGAGCAGATTCGAGGCGGCGCGCGCATCGAGGTCGTACTCGCGCTCGAGGACCTCGGGCTCCTGCCCGACGGCCCAGCGCGAGAAGGCGCCGATGGCCTCGCCGAGCTCGCGCGGGCGGCCGATCGATTCGCCGTGCCAGAAGGGCACGGCGCCGGGGACGCCGGGCGCCGGCGTGACGACGACGCGGTCGCGCGTGATCTCCTCGATGCGCCACGAGGTGGCGCCGAGCAGGAAGGTCTGGCCGGCGCGCGCCTCGTAGACCATCTCCTCGTCGAGCTCGCCGACCCGGCGCCCGTCGGGGAGGTTGACGCTGAACAGGCCCCGGTCGGGGATGGTGCCGGCGTTGGCCACCGCGAGAGCGCGGGCGCCGCTGCGGGCCCGGACCGTGCCGCCGACCCGGTCCCACACGATCCGCGCCCGCAGCTCGCCGAACTCCTGTGACGGGTAGCGCCCGTCGAGCATGTCGAGGACGTTCTCGAGCTGGCGGCGCTCCAGCTCGGCGTAGGTCCAGGTGCGGCGGAAGAGGGCGTAGAGGTCGTCGACCGCCACGCCCTCCTCCCCCGCACCGGCCGCGATGGCGACGACCTGCTGGGCCAGCACGTCGAGCGGGTTGCGCGGCACGACGGTCGTCTCGATGAGCCCCTCGCGCATGCGCCGCGCCACGACGGCGCACTCGAGAAGATCGGCGCGGAACTTGGGGAAGATGCGGCCGCGCGAGACCTCGCCCACGCCGTGCCCGGCGCGGCCGATGCGCTGCAGGCCGTGGGTCACCGACTTCGGCGACTCCACCTGGATCACGAGGTCGACGGCGCCCATGTCGATGCCGAGCTCGAGCGACGAGGTGGCCACGAGGCAGGGCAGCGCCCCGGACTTGAGCAGGTCCTCGACGACGAGGCGCTCCTCGCGGGCCAGCGAGCCGTGGTGGGCGCGGGCGATCTCCGCGGGCGCAGCGCCGCGTGGGACGGCGGCGCCCGGGGCCGCGCCGCCCTCCGCCGCCTCCTGAGCGGCGAGGTCGTTGAGCCGCAGGGCGATGCGCTCGGCGGCGCGCCGGTTGTTGACGAAGATGAGCGTCGAGCTGTGCTCGCGCACGAGGCGCAGCAGCTCCGGGTAGATCGCCGGCCAGATCGAGTTGCGCGTCGCCTCCCCGCCCGGGATGCTGTCCAGCTCGAGCGCCGCGTCGGGCTCGACCATCGACTCCACCGGCACGTGGATGCGCAGGTCGAGCGGCTTGCGCACCCCAGCGTCGACGACGGCGCAGTCGCGCTGCGGCCCGACGAGGAAGCGGGCGACCTCCTCCAGGGGC
>JBAZPY010000302.1:0-3144 GCA_041645515.1 Agrococcus sp. | reverse complement strand
CTCCTGCGGCAGCAGAAGATCCTCGTCACGCACGGCACGGGCTTCAACTGGCCCACGAACGACCACTTCCGGATCGTCACGCTGCCCTGGAAGCGCGACCTCGTGGACGCCGTGGATCGCATCGGAAACTTCCTCAGCTCGTACCGCCAGTAGCGGCACGCGGGCCGATTGTGCCGGGGGGTTTGTACCCCACTATTGTTCGATCGTGGAAACATCACCGTCGCCGCGCGACGTCTACTCCGACGAAGAGATCGCCCGCATCCTGCTGGAGCTCGCCGCCATCGCGACGGACCACGAGAGCCTGCGCGCGTGGGGCACATCCCCCGGCGTGCAGCTCGAGCGACTCGTCGCGATCGAGACGCTCACCTACGTGCGCCTCGCCGGTCGCGACGGCAAGGGCCAGCCGATCGTGCTGATGCTGCTGGACGGCGAGTGGGAGCGGATCTTCTGAGGCCGGGTCCGCGATGCGCGCCTGTGCGTCTCATCGGATCGTCTCGTCCTCGCAACCTCCTCGAAACGCTCCCTCGGTAGCGTCGTCGCCACAGGCAGGGACGAGAGGAGGAGCGATGGCACACGGAGTCGGCACGACCGCGTACCACGTGGGGATCGTCCGAACCATTCGAGACTGGACGGCACGGCTGGAGGCGGCCTATCGCGACGGGGACCCTGCGGCGGCCGAAACCGCTCTCGCCGTCCTCGACCGGCTCGGCGCGCTCGGTCGCCTCGGACTGGTGACCCAGGAGGACCGAGCAGCCTGACCGTTAGGCACCCGCTGGCGACGGCGCGGTGGCGTCGAGCACTCGCTGCGGCACATCGGACGCACGCATCGAGTGCTGCACGACGCGCCCAGCGACGTTGATCACGCACCGGCAGCCGCCCGTGGCCAGATCTTCATCTGGGTCGGAGCGCTGAAGATCACGGCCGGCAGCGTCGGCACGGCGCTCGCAGGTGCATCCGTCACGCAGGGCGTCGCGCTCCCGATCCTCATCGGCCTCATGGCCCTCGTCGCGGCTGCCGCCGCTTGCCTCATGGACAGGAGACTGAACCGCGCCCGCTGACTCGTGCACCGCGACGCGCGTTGCGCTACGAGTCCTCTGCCGCATATCGGGCTCGTCCGGCGACGATCGTCTCCACCACCTGCGCCTCGAGCAGCGAGCCGGCGCCGGCCGCGAAGGGGTCGCGGTCGAGCACGGTGAGGTCTGCGGCGAAGCCGACGACGATGCGCCCGCGCCACGCCCCGTCGCCGACCGATGCCGCCGCGTCTCGCGTGGCGTGACAGATGGCGCGCTCGAGCGGCAGGGCGAAGTGCGGATGCACGGCGGGCACGCTCGGATCGAGGGCCGACGCCCGGGTGGCCGCGACGTACATGTTCGCCAGCGCCCCGTGCGGGGCGGTGGGCGCGTCGGTCGAGAATGCCAGCAGCGCGCCGGCGTCCTCGTACTCGACCCACGGGAACGCGCGCTCGACCCGCTCGTCACCGAGCATGTCGGCCCAGTTCGCGAAGATCGCCGGATCGGCGTGCACCGGCTGCATCGACGCCGTCACGCCGAGCCGCGCCATCCGCTCGGCGGTGCCGGGCGCCGCGTACTCGAGGTGCTCGATGCGGTGCCGGCGGGGTCGCTCGCCGTTGACCGCGACGGCTCGCTCGATCGCCGTCAGCGCCACGTCGCTCGCGAGGTCGCCGATCGCGTGCATCGCGACCTGGAGCCCCGACGCGTCGGCCGCCGCGACGACGGGATCGAGATGCTCGGCCGACCAGATCGGTTCCGCGTTCGAGCCGTCGGCGTAGGGGTGCCGCATCGCTGCGGTGCACGCGTCGATCACGCCGTCGAGGATGAGCTTGATGCCGACGACGCGCAGCCACGGCGTCGAGGGGTCGGCCGCGAGCTCGACGGCCCGGGCCACCTGCGCGAGGTTCTGCGCCTCGTCGCCGGTGTTGTCGATGAACCAGTGCGCGGCGACGCGGATCGGGAGGTCGCCTCGGCGCTCCTGCATGCGCCGGAGCGCGGCCAGGCCGAGCTCGTCGAAGGCCATGTCGACGACGCCGGTGACGCCGGCGGCGAGGTATGCCTCGACGGCTCGCTCGGCCCCGGCATCCCGGTCGGCGTCGACCGTGACCGCATCGCGGTGGGCCCACGCGTGGTGCGTCGCGGCCGTCTCGAGCAGCAGCCCCGTCGGCTCGCCGCGCTCGTCGCGGACGATCTCGCCGCCCAGCGGGTCAGGCGTCTCGCGCGTGATGCCCAGCTCGGCGAGCGCCGCCGTGTTGACCCAGCACGAGTGGTAGTCGTTGGCGTCGAGGTAGACGGGGATGTCGGGCACCGCGGCGTCGAGCATCGCCGCGGTCGGCCTGCCGCCCGGGATGGAGCCGAAGAGCCAGCCGCGCCCCCAGAGGGCGGTCGCGTCCGGGGTGGCGGCGCGCGCGTCGCGGAGCATCGTCTGGATCTCGTCGATGCTCTGCGCCTCGGTGAGCCCGACCTGGCCGAGCGCGGCACCCAGCATGAGGAGGTGCGTGTGCGCGTCGGTGAAGCCAGGCAGCACCAGGCGTCCTTCCAGGTCGACCGTCTCATCGGCGTGCGGCGCGTCGACGTCGGCGCCGACGAACGCGATGGTGTCGCCGTCGACGACGATCGCCTCCGCCCAGGCGGCTGCCGGATCGGGGTCGGCGGTGAAGACGCGTCCGTTGCGGTAGAGCGTGGTCACGGTCGGCCCTCCTTCGCGAGCGGCGTGCGGAGCAGGACCGCGTAGATCGTCCCCGCGACCAGCATCCCCGCCGGCACGGACAGGTCGACGAGGCCGGTCGCCTGCGCGACCGGGCCGACCCAGACATCCGTCGCCAGGCACACCGCGGTCGTCGCACCACCGGCGAACAGCGCAGCGAGACCGGGGATGCTCCATCCGCCGCTGTACCAGAACCGGCCACCCCGACGATCGTCGAACAGCTCGACGCCGTCGTACGCGTAGCGGCGCAGCACGACGTCCACGACGAAGATCGCCATCGCCGGCCCCGAGACGATGACGAGGAACTGCAGCATGAGGTTCGCGGCCTCGAGCAGGCTGGACGACAGCACCAGGTAGATCGTCAGCGCAGTGCCCACGACGCCGACGATGATGGCCGCCGGAATGCGGCGCAGCCGGAACCCGATC
>JBAZPY010000301.1:0-3153 GCA_041645515.1 Agrococcus sp. | reverse complement strand
TCGAGCCAGGGAAGCCAGCAACGACGCAAGGAGCACCATGGCGAACAAGGAAGCTGCGGTCGCCGAGCTCTCGAACCTCTTCGAGACCTCGGACGCCGTACTGCTGACCGAGTACCGCGGTCTCACCGTCGGCCAGCTGAAGACGCTGCGCCGAAACATCAGTGAGCACGCGACGTACGCCGTGGTGAAGAACACGCTCACCAAGATCGCAGCCAACAACGCCGGCATCACGGCGTTCGACGAGTCGCTTGCCGGCCCGTCTGCGATCGCATTCGTGCACGGCGACCCTGTCGCCGTCGCGAAGGAGCTGCGTGCCTTCGCCAAGGCGAACCCGGCGCTCGTGGTCAAGAACGGTTTCTTCGACGGGAACCCGCTCACGGCCGACGACGTCAACAAGCTCGCCGATCTCGAGTCCCGCGAGGTGCTGCTGGCCAAGCTGGCCGGTGCCTTCAAGGCCTCGCTCTTCGGCGCTGCCTACATGTTCAACGCTCCGCTCGCACAGGCCGTTCGCACGGTCGACGCGCTGCGGATCAAGCAGGAGTCCGCGGCCGAATAGGCCCGGTCTGAACCAGAAACAAGGAGAAGACGATGGCAAAGCTGTCGACTGACGAGCTGCTCGAGCAGTTCAAGGAGCTCACCCTCATCGAGCTCAGCGAGTTCGTGAAGGCGTTCGAGGAGACCTTCGAGGTCACCGCCGCCGCCCCGGTCGCCGCCGCCGCTGCCCCCGCAGCTGCTGCTGCCGCCGAGGAGGTCGAGGAGAAGACGGACTTCGACGTCGTCCTCGAGGCTGCCGGTTCGAGCAAGATCCAGGTCATCAAGGTCGTCCGTTCGCTGACGTCCCTCGGCCTCGGCGAGGCCAAGGCGCTCGTCGACGGTGCACCCGCGACGGTGCTCGAGGGTGCCAAGAAGGAGGACGCCGAGAAGGCGAAGGCTGACCTCGAAGAGGTCGGCGCGACGGTCACCGTCAAGTAGCCTTCCCGCAAACCACGAAGGGCCGCATCCGAGAGGGTGCGGCCCTTCGTCGTCCCCGGGATGATCGACGGCATGGCATCGACGCATCCGCCCACCCCCGCCGGTGACCTTCCGAGCATCGGCCGGCCCGCGGCGAGCGTGCTGCGGGAGCAGGGCGTCTCGACGCTCGAGCACGTGGCCCAGTGGCGCGAGGCCGACCTCCTTGCGCTGCACGGCGTCGGGCCAAGGGCTGTTGCGATGCTGCGGGCGGCGCTCGCGGCGGCTGGGCTCGGCTTCCGGCCCTGACTTCGAGGGACGAGTGTCGGGGCGATGCTCGAGTGTCGCGACACCAGAGCAACAGGTCGACACCCGCTGCCAGCGCGCCCGACGAGTGTCAAGTTGTTGCTCGAGTGTCGCGACACTGGAGCAACAGCTCGACACCCGTCAGTCGGCCGCTGCCCGCGGCGATCGGCGTCACCGCCCGGCGCTACGGTTGACCCGATGAGCATGATGGGTGGGCGCGGCGGGCGTGTGTCGATACGCGACGAGGCCGCGCAGAAGGCGGCGAACGCCGACGCGCCGGAGGTGCCCGACCTCGGCAGGCGCATCGTGGCCCTCTTCTCGCCCCACAGGCCCGCGCTGATCCTCACGATCGTCCTCGTGCTCCTGGTGGCGACGATCTCGGTGTTCCCGCCGCTGCTCACGCAGCGCGTCTTCGACGAGGCCCTCTTCCCACCGGAGGGCGGACCCGACCTGCAGCTGCTGTGGTGGCTGGTCGGCACCATGGTGGCGCTGCTGATCGCCGCGAACCTGATCGGCGTCTGGCAGACGTGGATCACCTCGCGAGTCGGCAACCGAGTGATGGGCGAGCTGCGCAATGCGCTGTTCGACCGACTGCAGGGCATGGAGCTCGCGTTCTTCACGCGCACGAAGACGGGCGTCATCCAGTCGCGCCTGCAGAACGACGTCGGCGGCGTCGCGAACGTGCTCTCGAGCACCGTCTCGTCGGTCGTGGGCAACACCGTGACCGTCATCGCGAGCCTCGTGACCATGCTCATCCTGTCGTGGCAGCTCACGGTCGTCGCGGTGCTGCTCACGCCGCTGCTCGTGCTGCTGCAGCGTCGCGTCGGCCAGGTGCGCGCGCGCATCGCCACGAAGACGCAGGAGTCGCTGAGCGACATGACGGCCATCACGCAGGAGTCGCTGTCGGTCTCCGGCATCCTGCTCGCGAAGGCGTTCGGCCGCCAGGCCGACGAGTCGGACCGCTACCGCGCGGAGAACGACCGCCAGATCGACCTGCAGGTGCGGCTGACGATGAGCGGGCAGTCGTTCTTCGCGCTCGTCTCGATCTTCATCTCGATCCTGCCGGCGGTCGTCTACCTCATCGCCGGCTACCTCATCACCGGCGGCGATGCCGGCGTCACCGCCGGCACGCTCGTCGCCTTCACGACCGTCCAGGCGCGGCTGCTGATGCCGCTCATGGGCCTGCTGCGCGTCGCGCTCGATCTGCAGACGTCCGGCGCGCTGTTCGCGCGCATCTTCGAGTACATGGACCTCAAGCCTGCGATCGAGCCGCCCGCCGACCCGAAGCCGCTCGACCCTTCGCGGCTCGGCGAGGTGGAGTTCGACGACGTCGAGTTCCACTACCCCGACGCGAAGGACGGCGAGCGGGCCACGCTCGACGGCGTCTCGTTCCAGCTGCGGCCGGGCACCTTCGCCGCCTTCGTCGGCCCGTCGGGCGCCGGCAAGACGACCATCGGCTACCTGCTGCCGCGCCTGCACGAGGCGACCGCCGGGGCGGTGCGCTTCGCGGGCGTCGACGTGCGCGAGCTCGACCCGGACGCGCTCACCGACAACATCGGGATCGTGAGCCAGGAGCCGTACCTGTTCCACGCATCCATCGCCGAGAACCTGCGCTACGCGAAGCCCGGCGCGACGGACGACGAGCTCGACGCCGCCACCCGCGCGGCGAGCATCTACGACACGATCCACCGCTTCCCCGACGGCTACGACACGATCGTCGGCGAGCGCGGCTACCGCCTCTCCGGCGGCGAGAAGCAGCGCATCGCGATCGCGCGCGTGCTGCTCAAGGACCCCGCCGTGCTCGTGCTCGACGAGGCCACGAGCGCGCTCGACACCGTCTCGGAGCGCATCGTGCAGGCTGCGCTCGACGAGGCCGCCCGCGGCCGCACGACGCTCGCG
>JBAZPY010000300.1:0-3161 GCA_041645515.1 Agrococcus sp. | reverse complement strand
CGGGCACGTCGAGCTGGTCCGCTCCGCGCTCGAGCGCGCCGACGTCGTGATCGCCTCGGTGTTCGTCAACCCGATGCAGTTCGGGCCGCACGAGGACCTGGCGCGCTACCCCCGCACGCCCGAGGCCGACACCGACCGGCTCGCCGAGCTCGGCGTCACGGCGGTCTTCATGCCCTCGGTCGACGAGATGTATCCGGAGGGCAGGTCGGCGACCGTCGTCACCGCCGGCCACCTCGGCACGGTGCTCGAGGGACGCAGCCGGCCCGGCCACTTCGACGGCGTGCTGACCGTCGTCGCGAAGCTGCTCTCGATCGTGCAGCCCGACGTCGCCGTGTTCGGCGAGAAGGACGCGCAGCAGCTCTTCCTCGTGCGCCGCATGGTGCGCGACCTCGACCTGCCCGTCGAGGTGCTCGGCGTCGAGACCGTGCGCGAGCCCGATGGGCTGGCGCTGTCGAGCCGCAACCGCTTCCTGCAGCCGGGGGAGCGGGCGGATGCGCTGGCCCTGTCGCGCGCGCTGGCCGCCGCGGGCGCGGCCGCGGACCGCGGCGTCGAGTCGATGCTCGCCGCAGCGCAGGCCGTCTGGCAGGACGAGTCGGGCGTGCAGCTGGACTACCTCGCGATCGTCGACCCGCGCACCTTCACCGGCGCATCCGACCAGCACCACGGCCGTGTGCAGGTGCTGGTCGCCGCCCGCGTCGGCACCGTCCGCCTGATCGACAACGCCGTCTTCACCATCCCCTGACGCGGCCCCGCACAACGCAAGCCCGCCGCTCCCGTTCGGCGCCTCAGCGGACGGGTCGCCGCTGCCGACCGCTGATCGCGGCCCGAGAGCTTGCGTCGTGCGAGGAGGGCCGGGCAGCGGCGCCAGGGCGGCTCGGTAGGATCGATGGTCGTGACCGAGACCCAGCAGCCCACGCCCGAGCAGGCCACCCCGCACGAGCGCGCCGACTGGGTCTCCCGGCTCGCCGACGAGGTCGTCGTCGAGGCCGAGCGGCGCGGCACCCGGACCGTCGCGGCCTCCGGCATCTCGCCGTCCGGCCCCATCCACCTCGGCAACTTCCGCGAGGTGATGAGCCCGCACCTGGTCGCCGACGAGCTGCAGCGCCGCGGCGTCGACGCGGAGCACCTCATCTCGTGGGACGACTACGACCGCTTCCGCAAGGTGCCGGCCGGCATCGAGGGCGTCGACGAGTCGTGGGCCGAGCACATCGGCAAGCCGCTCACGAGCGTGCCGCCGCCCCCCGGCAGCACCGCCGACTCCTGGGCCGCCCACTTCCGCGCGCAGGCGGAGGCGTCGTTCGCCGAGGTCGGCATCCGCTACCGCGGCATCAGCCAGACCGAGCAGTACCGGGCGGGCGCGTACACGGAGCAGATCCTGCACGCGATGCGCCACCGGCGCGAGATCGACGCGATCCTCGCCCAGTACCGCACCCTGCCCGCGGCGAAGGACGAGGACGAGGCGCTGCAGGCCGCGCTCGACGCCGGCTCGGGCGCCGCGGGCGAGGACGACGGCTCGGCGGGCGCCCAGTACTACCCCTACAAGCCGTACTGCACCTCGTGCGGCAAGGACCTCACGACCATCGAGGCGTACGACGACGACTCGACCGAGCTGACCTACTCGTGCCAGTGCGGGCACCGCGAGACGGTGAGGCTCCGCGAGTTCCGCTCCGGCAAGCTCGTCTGGAAGGTCGACTGGCCGATGCGCTGGGCCTTCGAGCGGGTCGTGTTCGAGCCCTCCGGCGTCGACCACCAGTCACCAGGCTCGTCGTTCCAGGTCGGCCTGCAGCTCGCCCCCGTGTTCGGCTGGGAGCGCCCGCTCGGACCCATGTACGCGTTCGTCGGCTTCGGTGGCGTCGCGAAGATGTCGTCGTCGCGCGGCGGCGCCCCCGTGCCGGCCGACGCGCTCGCGGTCATGGAGGCGCCGGTGCTGCGCTGGCTCTACGCCCGCCGTCGCATGAACCAGTCCTTCGATGTCGCGTTCGGCTCCGAGCTGCAGCGCACGTACGACGAGTGGGATGCGCTGCTCAAGAAGGCGGACGCCGGCACCGCGCAGGCGGCCGAGCTCGCCGCGCTCGAGCGGGCGACCGCCACGGCGCACGAGCGGCTGCCCGAGACACCGCGCCCGGTCGCGTACCGGACCCTCGCGTCCGTCGTCGACATCACCTTCGGCGACGAGGCGCAGATCCTGCGCATCCTGCGCGGGCTCGACGCCGACTTGCCCGTCGTCGAGCTCGACCCGCTGCGCCCGCGGCTCGACAAGGTCGAGGCGTGGGTCGCCACGCACATGCCCGCCGACGAGCACACGGCGGTGCGCGAGACGCCCGACCGCGAGGCGCTCGACGACCTGACCGAGGTCGAGCGCGAGGCGCTGGGACTGCTCCTGGAGGGAGGCATGGGACTCCCGCCGATCGAGGAGGCCTGGACCCTCGACGGGCTCACGAACCAGACCTACGGCGTCGCGAAGGTGCAGCGCGGGCTCGAGCCCGATGCGATCGTCAAGGGCGACAAGCAGCTCTCGGCGGCGCAGCGCGCGTTCTTCGCGCTGCTCTACCGGCTGCTCGTCGGCCGCGAGACCGGCCCGCGCATCCCCACCCTGCTGCTCGCGATCGGCTCCGAGCGGGTGCGCGCCCTGCTCACTGCCTGAGCGGGACTCGCGTCAACCGGAAGACGGCCGCGCATCGTGTGCGAACGGAGAGCAGGATGAAGGGATGCTGAGCCCGGGCGTCCCCGTGCCCCGGGTGCTGGTCGTCGAGGACGAGGAGCAGCTCGCCCGGCTGGTCGCGGCCTACCTCCGGCGGAGCCTCTTCGACGTCCGGACCGCGCAGGACGGTGCCGAGGCCATCTCGGTCGCGCGACAGTGGCATCCAGACGTCGTGGTGCTCGACGTCGGTCTTCCTGGCGTCGACGGCATCGAGGTGTGCCGCACGCTTCGGACGTTCTCCGACTGCTACGTCGTGATGCTGACCGCCCGCGTCGAGGAGGTCGACAAGCTGGTCGGCCTCTCGGCCGGCGCGGACGACTACGTCACCAAGCCGTTCAGCCCGCGCGAACTGGTCGCCCGCGTGCAGACGATGCTGCGTCGGCCGCGCCTGCGGGCCCCGGGGACGGCGGGTCCGCCGCTGACTGTCGGCGAGCTCGCGCTGGACCCAGCGGCACGGGAG
>JBAZPY010000299.1:0-3163 GCA_041645515.1 Agrococcus sp. | reverse complement strand
CCCGCGCCCGCCGCAGCCACCTGGGCACCCGCCGGCGAGAGAGTGGCAGGTTGTCGCACTGATGGCGTGCCACTCCTGCAACAAGCCGCCTCGATCGCGATCGCGCGTGGCGCGGCCCGCCTGCCTGGCGGACGCGTGCGGCTACCAGGCGGCGGGGCGCACCGGCGCAGGCACCCTGCCGAGGTAGGGCAGCGCACGGTCGGCCGCCGCCTCGATGCGGTCGAGCACCTCGGGGCAGCGCACGCGGCCGTCCTCGAAGTCCTCGCTCGCGGCGTAGACGCCGACCGGCAGTGTCAGCGCCTGGAAGAACGCGAACAGCGGCCGCAGCTGGTGCTCGATCGTGAGCGCATGCCGGTGCGAGCCACCGGTCGCGGCCAGCAGCACCGGGGTGTCGACGAGCGAGTGCTGGCCGACGAAGTCGAAGAGGTGCTTGAACAGGCCGGTGAAGCTCGCGCGGTAGACGGGGCTGCCCACCACGAGCAGGTCGGCGTCCTCGATCGCGACGAGCGCCTCCTCCACCTCGGGCGCGAGCGCGTCGCGGCGCAGCGCACCGCCCAGCAGCGGCCCGAGGTCGGCGAGCTCGAGCACGCGCACATCGGCGTCGACGCGCGCTGCCACGGCGGCGGCGAGCGCGGCCACGAGGGCCGTGGTCGACGACGGCCGGTGCAGGCTGCCGCTCACCGCGACGATCCGCATCCGTGGCTCCACTGGTTCGGTCATGCCGCAACGGTAGGCGCGGCCAGGGCGGTGCGGGCGGATGTGACGCGGCATGACGCCGCGTGACGCCCCGTGCCGCTCCCCCGTTGCCGGGCACCGCATCCGCTCGGCACGATGCACGGCATGACCCGCCAGATCCGCTTCAACGCCTTCGACATGAACTGCGTCGCGCACCAGTCCTCCGGGCTGTGGCGCCACCCCGACGACCGCTCGCGGCACTACAACACGATCGAGTACTGGACGAGCCTCGCGAGGCTGCTCGAGCGCGGCGCCTTCGACGGGCTCTTCATCGCCGACGTGCTCGGCACCTACGACGTGTACGGCGGCAGCCGCGACGCCGCGGTGCGCAACGGCGCGCAGGTGCCCGTGAACGACCCGATCCTGCTGGTGAGCGCGATGGCCGCCGTCACCGAGCACCTCGGCTTCGGCATCACCGCCGGCACGGCCTTCGAGCACCCCTACCCCTTCGCCCGCCGGATGACGACCCTCGACCACCTCACGCGCGGCCGCGTCGGCTGGAACGTCGTCACCGGCTACCTGCCGAGCGCGGCCCGCAACATGGGGCAGGACGACCAGCTCGCGCACGACGACCGCTACGACCACGCCGACGAGTACCTCGAGGTGCTCTACAAGCTGTGGGAGGGCTCGTGGGAGGACGACGCGGTCGTCGAGGACCGCGAGCGCGGCGTCTTCGCCGATCCCGCGAAGGTGCACGACATCGGCCACGAGGGCAGGTTCTTCACGGTGCCCGGAGCCCACATCTCGGAGCCGTCGCCGCAGCGCACGCCGGTGATCTACCAGGCGGGAGCGTCACCGCGCGGCGTCGCCTTCGCCGCCGACCACGCGGAGGCGATCTTCGTCGCCGCGCCCTCGAAGGAGGTGCTCGCCGGCACGGTGCGGCGCATCCGCGACGCCCTCGAGGCGGCCGGGCGCGACCGGTACGCGGCGCGGATCTACACGCTCATCACCGTCATCACCGGCGCCACGAGCGAGCAGGCGCTCGCCAAGGAGGCCGAGTACCGCTCGTACGCGAGCGAGGAGGGCGCGCTCGTCTTCATGTCGGGGTGGATGGGCGTCGACCTCGCCGCCTACGACCCGGCGGAGCCCGTCGGCGACGTCGAGTCGAACGCGATCCAGTCGGTGCTGCACCACCTGAAGGCGGAGGCCGACCTCGGCCGCGAGTGGTCGGTCGGCGACCTCGGCAGGCACGCGGCGATCGGCGGGCTCGGGCCGACGATCGTCGGCAGCGGCGAGGAGATCGCGGATGCGCTGCAGTCGTGGGTCGACGAGACCGACGTCGACGGGTTCAACCTCGCCTACGCCGTCACGCCGGGCACGTGGGAGGACATCATCGAGCACGTGATCCCGGTGCTGCGCTCGCGCGGCGCCTACCCCGAGGGCTACGCCGAGGGCACGCTGCGCGAGAAGCTGCACGGCCGAGGCGCGCGCCTGCCCGCCGAGCACCGGGGCGCGAGCCACCGCATCCGCTCGTCCGCGACCGCGGGCCCCGCCGCCCGCTGAGGCTCACCGCCCGGGCTCGGGGCGCCGGGCGGGCTAGCCCTGCTTCTTCAGCCGGCTCGCCTCTCGGCCGCGGGTCACGGCGTCGAGGTTCACCTTGCGGATGCGCACGTTCTGCGGCGTCACCTCGACGCACTCGTCGTCGCGCGCCCACTCGAGGCACTCCTCGAGCGAGAGCTGCCGCGGGGGCGTCAGGCGCTCGAGCTCCTCACCGGTCGACGACCGGATGTTGTTGAGCTTCTTCTCCTTGGTGATGTTGACGTCCATGTCGTCGGCGCGGGCGTTCTCGCCCACCACCATGCCCTCGTAGACGTCGTCGCCGGGCTTGATGAAGAAGACGCCGCGCTCCTGCAGCGCCATGATGGCGTTCGGCGTCGCCGTGCCCTGCCGGTCCGCGACCAGCGCACCGTTGTTGCGCGTGACGATCGTGCCCGCCCAGGGCTGCGTGCCGTGCGAGATCGCGTTCGCGATGCCGGTGCCGCGGGTCGTGGTGAGGAACTCGCTGCGGAAGCCGATCAGACCGCGGCTCGGGACGACGAACTCCATGCGCACCCAGCCGGTGCCGTGGTTCTGCATCCCGTCCATGATGCCCTTGCGGGCGGCGAGCAGCTGGGTGACCGCGCCGAGGTACTCCTCGGGCACGTCGACCGTCAGGTGCTCGAACGGCTCGTGCAGCACGCCGTCGACGCGGCGGGTGACCACCTGCGGCTTGCCGACCGTGAGCTCGAACCCCTCGCGGCGCATCTGCTCGACGAGGATGGCGAGCGCGAGCTCGCCGCGCCCCTGCACCTCCCACGCGTCCGGGCGGCCGATGTCGACCACCCGCAGCGACACGTTGCCGATCAGCTCCCGGTCGAGGCGGTCCTTCACCATGCGGGCCGTGAGCTTCGCGCCCTTCACCTTGCCGGCGAGCGGCGACGTGTTCGTG
>JBAZPY010000298.1:0-3164 GCA_041645515.1 Agrococcus sp. | reverse complement strand
TCATGAGACCGACGTTCGGCACCGACCCCATCGTGGTCGGGTCGAAGGCGCCGTTGGCGCGGCAGTCGTCGATGACGACCTGGTAGATGCCGGCGTACGAGGAGTCGGGGATGACGGCGAGCGTGTCGGCCTCCTCGCCGTCCGGGCCCCACATGTGGCCGGACTGACGGATCATGGCCGGCATGGACGCATCCACGATCACGTCGGAGGGCACGTGCAGGTTCGTGATGCCGCGGTCGGAGTTGACCATCGCGAGGCGCGGGCCGTCGGCGAGGCCGTCCTCGATCGCCTGGCGCACGCCGGCGGCGGTCGACTCGTCGAGCTCGCCGAGGCCGGAGAGGATCGCGGCGAGGCCGTTGTCGGCGGAGAGGCCCGCCTCGTCGAGCTTCTCGCCGTAGCGCTCGAAGAGCGTCGGCAGGAACGCGCGCACCACGTGGCCGAAGATGATCGGGTCGGAGACCTTCATCATCGTGGCCTTGAGGTGGGCCGAGAACAGCACGTGCTCGTCGCGCGCGCGGCGGATCTGCTCGACCAGGAACGCGTCGAGCGCCTTGGCGCTCATGAAGGTCGCGTCGACGATCTCGCCCTCGAGCACGTTGAGGCCGTCCTTGAGCACGATCGTCTCGCCGTCGGCGACGAGCCGGATCTGCAGGGTGTCGTCGGCCGGCATCGTCACCGACTGCTCGTTGGCGCGGAAGTCGCCGCCGCTCATGGTGGCGACGGCGGTCTTCGAGTCGGGCAGCCACGCGCCCATCGAGTGCGGGTGCTTCCGCGCGTACTCCTTCACGGAGCGCGGGGCGCGGCGGTCGGAGTTGCCCTCGCGGAGCACCGGGTTGACGGCCGAGCCCTTGACGGCGTCGTAGCGCGCGCGGATGTCGCGCTCCTCGTCGGTGGTGACCTCGTCGGGGTAGTCGGGCAGCGCGATGCCCTTCTCCTGCAGCTCCTTCACGGCCGCCTTCAGCTGCGGCACCGATGCTGAGATGTTGGGCAGCTTGATGATGTTCGCCTCGGGCGACTTCGCGAGCGCACCGAGCTCGGCGAGCGCGTCGGACTCCTGCTGGTCGGCGGGCAGCAGGTCGGCGAACGACGCGACGATGCGGCCCGCCAGCGAGATGTCGCGGCTCTCGACCTCGACGTCGGCCGCGGCGGCGAACGCGCGCACGATCGGCAGGAGCGAGTGCGTCGCGAGCATCGGCGCCTCGTCGGTGTACGTGTAGATGATCTTGGCCATGCGGCTCGAACCCCTCGCGGTCTGTGTGGGACGGCGGCCGCGCGTGCGCTGGCCGCGCCATGCGCACCCAACCTACCGCGGTCGGGCCCGGGCGACGCGCGGCGGGGCAGTCGGCGGGCGGGCGGATGCGTCGGTAGGGTTGCCAGCCGTGCGTCGCGTGTGGGCCGGGATCGGCCAGGCTGTCGAGTCCGCCGCCATCGCGGCGGTCGGGCTCGTGCTGTGCGCGCTCGTGCTGCTCGCCGTCTGGGGCATCGACCAGGGCTTCGGCGGTGATCCGCTGCTGCAGTGGCGCATCGCGGTGGACGCGTGGATGCTCGGCCACGGCGTCGACGTCGGCATCTCGCTCGGCTCCGAGGCGGCCGCCGCGCTCGGGCTCGAGTCCGCAGGCCGCGCATTCGTGCTCACCCTCGGCGTCTGGGGCATCGGCGCGATCACGTTCTGGCTCCACTGGCGCAGCGGTCGCCGCCTCGCCGAGCTGCCGCTCGTCGAGACCCTGATCGCCGTCATCACCGGCACGGCGGCGACGGGGCTCGTCGGCCTGCTCGCCGGCGCGAGCGCGCAGCATCCCACCGCAGCGCCCAACCTCGGCCAGGCGTTCGCGCACCCCGCGATCGTCGCGCTCGTCGGCATGGTGGCTGCGATCGTCGCGGTGCGCGGCCACGACTGGCTGCAGGCGCTCGCTCGTGCGCTCACGATCGACGACCTGTGGATGCGGCCCGTGCGCGCCGCGCTGCGCGCCGGCATCGGCGGCGCGGTGGGCGTGCTCGGCGTCGGCGCGCTGCTCGTGGGCGTCGGGCTCTTCCTGCGCTTCACCGAGGGGCTGCTCATCATGGAGTCGCTCGAGGTGACGTACGTGGGCGTCGCCGTGCTGTTCCTCGTGCAGCTCGCGCTCGCTCCCGTCGCGGTGGTGTGGGGTGCCGCCTGGGCGATCGGGCCGGGCTTCATGGTGGGCCGCGGCTCGAGCGTCTCGCCGCTCGACACGGACCTGGGTCCGGTGCCGGCGCTGCCGATGCTGTCTGCGATCGACCCCGACGCGCAGCCGTGGATGCTCGTCGTCGTGGCCCTGCCCGTGCTCGCGGCCGTCGTGGTCGGCGCGCGCGCTCGCCAGACGCTGCTCGCGGGCAGTGCGGACCGGCCGGTGCACTGGTGGGAGCTGGCGATCGCCGGCGTCGGCGGCGGCGTGCTCGCCGGGGCGCTGCTGGGGCTCGCCGCGATGCTCTCGGCCGGTGCCGCGGGTCCCGGGCGGCTCTCGCTGACCGGCCCGGACGCGGTGCTCGTTGCGGCGTGGGGGGCGCTCGAGGTGGCCGCCGGCCTGCTCATCGGCCTGCTCGCGGGCGGCCGCGGGACTGGCAGGCTCGCCGGCGGCGTGCCCGTGCCGCTCGCCGCGGAGGGCGAGGGCACCTCGATGCGCGAAGTGCTCGGCTTCGGCCGCAGCCGCGACGAGGCGGTCGGTGCCGGGCGTGACGAGGCGGACGCCGGTGATGACGAGGGCGGTGATGACGATGGCCGCGAGGACGACCCTGCCGACGCGGCGGATGCGTCCGACGTGCAGGAGACCGAGGTCGTCGTGCCGCTGCCCACGGCAGCCGACGCGGACGGTCCTGACCCGGCGGACCGCCCGGCGGACGCGCCCGAGGGCGACCCCGCCAAGCCATAGGGCAGGTCTGCGCGGCCCGGGCCGGACACCCGGCCCCGTAGGATGGAGCGCGTGCTGCGCCTCGTCGTCCTCGTCTCCGGCAGCGGCACCAACTTCGCCGATCTGCTGGAGCGGACCCGCGCCGGCCGCGTGCCGGCCGAGATCATCGCCGTCGGCGCCGACCGCGAGTGCGGCGGCATCGAGGTCGCCCGCGCGGCCGGGATCCGCACGTTCGTGGAGCCGTTCGAGGCTCCGCGCGACGCGTGGTCCGACCGGATCGCCGACCGGATCGCGGCG
>JBAZPY010000297.1:0-3167 GCA_041645515.1 Agrococcus sp. | reverse complement strand
CCCGGCCGCGATCGTGCTCGGGGCCGGCATCGCGCCGCCACGGCTCGCGGCACGCCCCGGCGAGCGGTCCGCGCGGGGCGACGCCGACGTCGTCGCCGGCACGGTCTCCGAGTGGGAGGCGGCGTGGGGCGAGCTCGACCGGCTCCGCGCCGACCGGCCGGTCGTGATCCTCGGCGTCGACGAGCGCCAGCTGCGGCAGGTGCTCCGCCACGCGCCGGCGGCTCCGCCGATGCGCTCGGCGCCCGCGTGGGTGCTCGAGCGCGGCGGCGGGTTGGAGCGGCTGCGCTACCCCAGCAGCGAGGCGACCGGCACGGGCTGAGCGCCCATGGCCGACGCGACACCCGGGTGCATGATCTGCCCGCCGGACGTGTTCAGACCCTCGGCGAGTCCCGCATCCGCCCGCAGCGCCTCGCGCCAGCCGAGGTCGGCGATGCGCGTGGTCGCCGCCAGCGTCGCGTTCGTGAGCGCGGACGTCGAGGTGCGCGGCACCGCTCCCGGCAGGTTCGCGACGCACGCGAAGACGGCGTCGTGCACGCGGAACGTCGGCTCGGCGTGGGTCGTGGGGCGCGAGTCGGCGAAGCAGCCGCCCTGGTCGACGGCGATGTCGACGAGCACCGACCCGGGGCGCATGCCCGCGACCATGGCGTTCGTGACGAGCTTCGGGGCCTTCGCGCCCGGGATCAGCACCGAGCCGATCACGAGGTCGGCGTCGGCGACCGACTCCGCGACCGTGACGAGGTTGGAGTGCAGCGTCTGCACCCGCCCGCCGTAGACGACGTCGAACTGCCGCAGGCGCGGCAGCGAGACGTCGAGCACGGTGACGCGGGAGCCGAGGCCGACCGCCATCTCGACCGCGGCGGTCCCGGCGACGCCGCCGCCGAGCACGACCGTGTGGCCCGCCCGGGTGCCGGGCACCCCGCCGAGCAGCAGACCCGCGCCACCCGCGGGCGCCGTGAGCAGCGAGGCGCCCTGCGTGACCGACAGCCGGCCGGCCACCTCGCTCATGGGCGCGAGCAGCGGCAGCGTGCCGTCGGCCGCCCGCACCGTCTCGTACGCGATCGCGGTCGTGCCCCGCTCGAGCAGCGCCTGGGTGAGCCCGGGGTCGGCCGCCAGGTGCAGGTAGGCGAACAGCGTCAGGTCGTCGCGCAGGAAGCCGTGCTCCGCCGGTGTCGGCTCCTTCACCTTGAGCACGAGCTCGGAGGCCCACGCCTCCTCCGCCGTCGCGACGGTGCGCGCGCCGGAGGAGACGTACGCCGCGTCGGAGATCCCGCTGCCGACGCCCGCGCCGGCCTCGATCACGACGTCGTGGCCGTGCGCGACGAGCTCCGCGGCGCCGGCCGGGGTCAGCGCGACCCGCGCCTCACCCGTCTTGATCTCGCGCGGGACCCCGATCAGCATCAGGCGGACTTCGTCGACGCGATGGCGCGGCCGATGACCTCGACCGCCTCGCGCAGCTGGTCGTCCGTGATCGCCAGGCTGGGCAGGAAGCGCAGCACGTTGTAGTCGGTCCCCGCCGTCAGCACCAGCACGCCGTCGAGGCCCGCCGCCTGCGAGATGGGGGCGGTCGGGATCGGAGCGCCAGACTCCGGGTCGATGAGCTCGACCGCGAGCATCGCTCCGCGACCCCGCACCTCGATGATCTCCGGGTGCTCCGCGGCGAGGCCGTCGAGCAGCGGCCGCAGCACGCGCTCGATGCGCTTCGCCTCGCCGTTCAGGTCGTTCGCCTCGATCTGCTCGAAGACGGCGACGGCCGCGGCGCACGAGACGGGGTTGCCGCCGAAGGTGCCGCCGATGCCGCCGACGTGCACGGAGTCCATGATCTCGGCGCGCCCGGTGACGCCGGCGAGCGGCATGCCGCCCGCGATGCCCTTCGCAGAGAGCACCAGGTCGGGCACCCAGCCGAGCTGCTCCGACGCGAACGTCGTGCCGG
Source organism: Agrococcus sp. (assembly GCA_041645515.1). Taxonomy (GTDB): domain Bacteria; phylum Actinomycetota; class Actinomycetes; order Actinomycetales; family Microbacteriaceae; genus Agrococcus. Next base: position 1,237 of record JBAZPY010000297.1, on the reverse strand, counting down.
TGCGGCAGATGCCGGACTGCACCTCGTCGGCGATCATGACGACGCCGTTCTCGGTGCACCACTCCTGCATGGCGGCCAGGTAGCCCTCGGCGGGCACGATGAAGCCGCCCTCGCCCTGGATGGGCTCGATGACGAGGCACGCGAGGTCGGTGACGCCGACGTGCTTCTCGAGGTAGTACTGGGTGCGCTCGGCGGCCTCCGCGCCGTTCAGGCCGTCCTGCAGCGGGTACGAGCCGGGCGCGTGGAAGATGTCCGAGGCGAGGGGGCCCATGCCCGTCGCGTACGGCGCCGGCTTGTAGTTCATGGTCATCGTGAGGTTCGTGCGGCCGTGGTAGCCGTGCTCAACGACGGCGACGGCGCGGCGACCGGTGAACTTGCGCGCCACCTTGACGCCGTTCTCGACGGCCTCGGAGCCCGAGTTGACGAAGAACGTCTTCTTCTCGTGGTCGCCGGGGGTGTGCTTCGCGAGGTACTCGGCGACGCGCACGTACGGCTCGTACGGCGTGGTGCCGAAGAGCGAGTGGGTGAGCTTGCCGACCTGCTCGCGCACCGCCGCGACGACCGCGTCGTTCGTGTGCCCGACGGTCGTGACGCCGATGCCGCAGCCCAGGTCGATGAACCGGTTGCCGTCGACGTCGGTGATGATCGCGTCATGGGCCTCGGCGATGAACACCGGCAGCTGGTGCGGGATGCCCTGCGGCACCGACTTCGCCTTGCGCTCGAGCAGCGCACGGCTGTTCGGGCCCGGGATCTCGGTGACGACGGAGCGGGACGGCGCGGAAACGGCGATGTCAGTCATGCGCCCGATCCTACGCCGGGAAGCGTGCTCCGGACGCGACCGGGCGCATACGCTGAGGCCATGCCGATGCGCCACGCCTACGCCGTCGAGGTGGAGTGGACGGGGGCCGGTGCCGATGGCACCCGCACCTACCGCTCCTACACCCGTGACCACGTCATCCGCATCGAGGGACTGCCCGACATCCTCGGCTCCTCCGACTCGACGTTCCGCGGCGACCGCACCCGGCACAACCCCGAGCAGCTGCTGCTCGCCTCGCTCGCGCAGTGCCACATGCTCTCCTACCTCCACCAGGCGGCGACGCGCGGCATCGTCGTCACCGCCTACCGCGACGCCGCGACCGGCACGATGGTGACGGAGGGCACCGGCGGCCGGTTCACGCACGTCGTGCTGCGCCCGGTCGTCACGATCGCGGACGCGTCGCAGGCGGCGGACGCGCTC
>JBAZPY010000296.1:0-3172 GCA_041645515.1 Agrococcus sp. | reverse complement strand
CGGTGGCGACGCGCCGGTAGACGCCGACGGGGGTCTCGGCGTCGAGGAACACCTCGCGCACGACGGGCACGACGCGGTGCTGCGCGAGGAGCGCGTCGAAGTCGGGGCGGCCGGTCGTCCCCGCCGTCACGGCCGCTCCCCCGTCGTCGCCGAGCCCGTCGCTGCCCCGCCCATCGCGACGGGCGTGAAGAAGCACGAGCGGGCGCCGGTGTGGCACGCGGGACCCGTCTGGTCGACGCGCACGAGCAGCGCGTCGCCGTCGCAGTCGATCGCGATGGAGCGGGGCACCTGGATGTTGCCGGACGTGTCGCCCTTCCGCCAGTACTCCTGGCGCGAGCGCGACCAGAACGTGACGCGGCCCTCGGTCGCGGTGCGCCGGAGCGCCTCCGCGTCCATGTATCCCACCATCAGCACGTCGCCCGTGGCGTCGTCCTGGATCACGGCGGCGACGAGGCCGTCCGCGTCGAGCTTGAGCTGCGGCAGCCGCAGGGGTCCCCGCTCCCCCGGTCCGGTCTGCTCCGTCGGTCCGCTCATCGCACCGTCACCCCCGCCTCGCGCATCGCTGCCTTGACCTCGCCGATCGTGCACTGGCCGCTGTGGAAGATGCTCGCGGCGAGCACCGCGTCGGCACCCGCGTCGACCGCCGGAGCGAAGTGGTCGGGGCCGCCGGCGCCGCCGGAGGCGATCACGGGCGTGGTGGCGACGGCGCGCACGGCGCGGAGGAGCTGGAGGTCGAACCCCTCCTTCGTGCCGTCCGCGTCGATGGAGTTGACGAGCAGCTCGCCGACACCGCGCGCGACGCCCTCGCGGGCCCAGGCGAGCGCGTCGAGGCCGGCGCCGCGGCTGCCGCCGTGCGTCGTCACCTCGAAGCCCGAGGGCATCTCGGGCGAGCGGCGCACGTCGAGCGAGAGCACGAGCACCTGCGAGCCGAAGTCGGCCACGATGCGGTCGATGAGCGCCGGCTCGCGGATCGCGGCGGAGTTCACGCCCACCTTGTCGGCGCCGTGCGCGAGCAGTCGCGCGACGTCGTCGCGGCTGCGGACGCCGCCGCCGACCGTGAGCGGGATGAAGATCTGCTCCGCCGTGCGCTCGACGACGTCGAGCATGGTGCCTGCGTCGTCGACGGTGGCCTTGACGTCGAGGAACGTGAGCTCATCGGCGCCCTGGGCGGCGTAGCGCGCCGCGAGCTCGACGGGGTCGCCCTGGTCGGTGAGCCCCTGGAACTGCACGCCCTTGACGACGCGGCCGTTGGCCACGTCGAGGCAGGGGATGACGCGGGTGGCGAGCATCAGCTGCGGCCCGTCATCAGATGCGCCCCGTCATCAGATCCGCGCCGCGTGGATGCGCGAGACGATGATCGCCCGCGCGCCGACGTCGGCGAGCGCGTCCATGATGTGGTTGGTCTCGTCGCGGCGGACCATGACGCGCACGGCGACCCAGCCCTCCTTCTGCAGCGGGCTCACGGTCGCGCTCTCGAAGCCGTGGGCGATCTCGATGGCCGCGTCGAGGTGCTCCCGCTCGATGTCGTAGTCGACCAGCACGTAGTCGCGGGCGACCATGACGCCGTCGAGGCGTCGCTTGAGCGTCGCCATGCCCGCGGGGTTCGAGCCGTTCGAGATCAGCACCGCCTCGCTCGAGAGGATCGGGTCGCCGAAGACCTCGAGCCCCTGGGCACGCAGCGTGCCGCCGGTCTCGACGACGTCGGCCACCGCATCCGCGACCCCGAGCCGCACCGCGGACTCCACGGCCCCGTCGAGGCGCACGAGCTCGGCGGTCACGCCCTGCCCGGCGAGGTGCTGCTCGACGAGCAGCGTGTAGCTCGAGGCGATGCGCACCCCCTGGAGGTCGGCGGCGCTCGAGAAGCGACCGGCGGGGCCGGCGAAGCGGAACGTCGAGCGCGCGAAGCCGAGCCCCTCGACCTCGACGGCGTCGGAGCCGGAGTCGAGCAGCAGGTCGCGGCCGGTGATGCCGACGTCGAGCGCGCCGGAGCCGACGTAGGTGGCGATGTCGCGCGGGCGGAGGAAGAAGAACTCCACCTCGTTGCGCGCGTCGACGACGATCAGCTCCTTGCCGTCGCGGCGGCCGCGGTAGCCGGCCTCGTCGAGCATCCAGGCGGCCGTCTCGGCCAGCGAGCCCTTGTTGGGCACAGCGATCTTCAGCATGGGGTCCTTCGCGTCTGACGAATGGTGGGCGGCGCGTCAGAGATGTCGGTAGACGTCCTGGAGCGTGATGCCCTTCGCCAGCATGAGCACCTGCAGGTGGTACAGCAGCTGCGAGATCTCCATCGCGGCGTCCTCGTCGGACTCGTGCTCCGCGGCCATCCAGACCTCGGCTGCCTCCTCGACGATCTTCTTGCCGATCGCGTGCACGCCGGCGTCGACGGCCGCGACGGTGCCGGAGCCCTCTCGGCGCTCGGCGAGGGTGCGCTCGAGCTCGGCGTACAGCTCGTCGAAGGTCTTCACCGCTCCAGGCTACCGGGCGAGAGCATGCCCGACTCCCGGAGCGCGACGATGCGGGCCGCCGGGTCCGCGTGCCCGTAGACGGCGGAGCCGGCGACGAAGACGTCGGCCCCCGCGGCCGCAGCGATCGGCAGCGTGTCGTCGGTGATGCCGCCGTCGACCTGCAGCGCGAGCTCGATCCCGAGGTCGTCGGCCCGGTCGCGCAGCAGCCGCAGCTTCGGCATCATCTCGGGCATGAACGCCTGGCCGCCGAAGCCGGGCTCGACGGTCATGACGAGCACCATGTCGAACTCCGGCAGGTGCCCGAGCACCTGGTCGACGGCCGTGCCGGGCTTGACGGCGATCGCGGCGCGCGTGCCGCGGGCGCGCAGCTCGCGGGCGATCGCGACCGCGTCGCGGGTCGCCTCGGCGTGGAACGTGACGGACTCGACGCCGCCGATCGCGTACTGCAGCGCCCAGGTGTCCGGGTCGTCGATCATGAGGTGCACGTCGAGGGGCAGCCGCGTCACCTCCGCGATGCGCTGCACCATCGGCAGGCCGAAGGTGAGGTTCGGGACGAAGTGCGCGTCCATGATGTCGACGTGCATGCCGTCGGCCGTCGCGATCTTCTCGAGGTCGCGCTCGAGGTTCACGAAGTCCGCCGACAGGATGCTGGGGTGGATCCTGACCATGCCTCCAGCCTAGCCGCGGGGCGGATGCTCGCCTGTTCGGGG
>JBAZPY010000295.1:0-3177 GCA_041645515.1 Agrococcus sp. | reverse complement strand
CGCCCGTGAGCGCATCGATGAGCTCGGTCGCGCACCGCGCGCCGTGCTCCCGCTCATGCAGGTCGAGCGCCGTCACCTGCGGCGTCAGCAGCGACAGGGCGGGCTCGTCGACGTAGGCGGCGAGCAGCAGGTCGTCGCCGACCCGTCGGCCGCCGCGCGCCGCGGCGGCCGCGACCGGACCGGCGGTGCCGCTCGGCACGGTGAGGATCGCGTCGACGGCGGCGTCCTCGAGCAGGCGCCGGGTCGCCGCCTCCACCTCCCGCGCATCCGGCTCGAAGCCGATCGTCGCCACCAGGACCGGGAGGCCGTGCTGCTCGCACCACGCGGCGCATGCCTCCGCCACCTCGGAGCCCCACGCGGTGTCCGCGGGCGGCAGCAGCGCGGCGATCCGCCTCGCGCCCGCCGCCGACAGGTGCTCGAGCAGCTCGGTCGTCGCACTGACATGGTCGGCGGCGACGCTGGCGACGAGCGACGGCGCCGAGCGGGTGACGCGCTCCCCGCTCACGACCGGCCTGCCGTCGTCGAGGAGTGCGTCCACGGTGGCGTCGCCGACGGCGGCGTCGACGATCACGAACCCGTCGACGTGCGCGGTGGCCGGCGCATCGTCGGCCGGACGCGGCAGGAGGATGACGGACCAGCCGCGCTCGTGCGCGGCGTCGACGACACCGAACGCGAACTCCGCGTAGTACGACGACGTGCCGCCGGCGCTCGGCAGCAGCAGCCCCATGGATCGGTAGCTCGCGGTGCGGAGGCTGCGCGCGCTCGCGTTCGGCTCGTATCGCAGCTCGCGCGCGGCCTCGAGCACGCGCTCGCGGGTCGCGTCCGAGACGCCAGGCAGACCGCGGAGCGCCATCGAGGCCGCCGCGACCGAGACGCCCGTCGCTGCCGCGACGTCGCGGAGGGTCGGGCGGTCAGTGCTCACCGGTCGAGGCTAACCCACCGACAGCACGGTTGCCCGGCGCTGCTTAATCGTTTAACGTTGTCCCGACACCGCCGTCCGGAAGGCTCTCTCATGACCCCTCGACCTGACTCCGACTCCCCCTCGACCACACACGCCGTCGAGGTGCGCGAGGCGTCCATCGCGCAGCTGCGCGACTGGCTGGCCACCGGCGCGGCGACGAGCGTCGACCTCGTCGGCGCCTACCTCGAGCGCATCGCCGCGTTCGACGAGCCGGGCAGCGACACGGCGCTCAACGCGGTCGTCGTCCGCAACGAGCGAGCGCTCGAGGAGGCGGCCGAAGCCGATCGGCGCAGGGTCGCCGGCCGCCCGCTCGGACCGCTCGACGGCATCCCCTACACCGCTAAGGACAGCTTCCTCGTGCGCGGGCTGACGGCCGCAGCGGGCAGCCCGGCCTTCGCCGAGCTCGTCGCGCAGCGCGACGCCGCGACCATCGAGCGGCTGAGGGCGGCCGGCGCCATCTGCCTCGGGCTCACGAACATGCCGCCCATGGCGAACGGCGGCATGCAGCGCGGGCTCTACGGCCGCGCCGAGAGCCCCTACTCGGCGGCGCACCTCACCTCCGCGTTCGCGTCCGGGTCGTCGAACGGCTCGGGCACGGCGACGGCCGCGAGCTTCGCCGCCTTCGGGCTCGGCGAGGAGACCTGGTCGAGCGGTCGCGCTCCGGCATCGTGCAACGCGCTGTGCGCCTACACGCCCTCGCGCGGCGTCATCTCCGTGCGCGGCAACTGGCCGCTCGTGCCGACGATGGACGTGGTGGTGCCGCACGCGCGGACGATGGCCGACCTGCTCGAGATCCTCGACGTGATCGTCGCCGACGACACCGACGCGCGGGGCGACTTCTGGCGCGCCCAGCCATGGGTGCCCATCCCGTCGGCCTCGACGGTGCGACCCGCGTCCTACCCGGCCCTCGCACCCGCCGACGACGACTCGGCACGGGCGGCGCTGGACGGCAAGCGCTTCGGCGTGCCCCGCATGTACCTCGGCACCGACCCGGATGCCGGCGTCGGTGCCACCGGCATCGGCGGCCCGACCGGGCAGCGCATCGAGCCGCGCGCGAGCGTGCTCGCGCTCTGGGAGGCGGCCCGACGCGACCTCGAGGCCGCCGGCGCCGAAGTGGTGGAGGTGGACTTCCCACTCGTCACCAACTACGAGGGCGACCGCGCCGGCGCTCCGACGATCGCCACGCGCGGGCTCGTCTCGCAGGCGTTCCTGCGGCGCGAGATCGTCGACCTCTCGGCGTGGGCGTGGCACGACTTCCTCGCCGCGAACGGCGACCCCGCGCTCGACAGCCTGGCCGACGTCGACGGCGCCGCGATCTTCCCGCGCCCCGAGGGTGCGCTGCCCGACCGCTACGACGGCTTCGACGACGACATCGCCGACTACCCCCGGCACGTGCGCGACCACCCGGTCGACTCGTTCCTCGACATCCCCGAGCTCGAGCAGGGGGTGCGCGGGCTCGAGGAGACGCGCCGGATCGACCTCGAGGTGTGGATGGACGAGCTCGGGCTCGACGCGGTGCTCTTCCCGGCGATGGCGGATGTCGGGCCGGCCGACGCCGATGTCGACCCGGCCTCCGCGGCGCTCGCGTGGCGCAACGGCGTCTGGGTCGCGAACGGCAACCTCGCCATCCGTCACCTCGGCGTGCCGACCGTCACCGTGCCGATGGGCACGATGGCCGACATCGGGATGCCCGTCGGCCTCACCTTCGCCGGGCGCGGCTGGGACGATGAGGCGCTGCTCCGCGCCGCAGCGGCATTCGAGGCGACCGGCGACCGCCGGACCGCCCCGCCGCGGACGCCCGCCCTCAGCTGAGGGCCGGTCAGGCGGGAGCGCTGTCGACTGCCGTCTCGAGCGCGCCCGGCGCGAGCCCGAGCAGTCCCTCGGCCGCGCGCTTGGTGATCGCGCCCTGCGCCGCGCCGGCTCCCCAGTGGACCAGCTCGTGCGCGTTGAGGCCGTCGATCATCGCGAGCAGGTGCAGCGCGGTGCCGTCGACATCGTCGCACCGCAGCGCGCCGGCCTCCGCGCCGGCGACGATCGCGTCGCGGATGATCGACAGCCACTCGTCCATCCGCAGCCGCACGGCGGCGGCGAGCGCGGTGTTGTGCCGGCCGAGCGACCAGGCCTGCACCCACAGCGACGTGACGTCCTGCCGCAGCGGGTCGAGCGCCGCGTCGATCAGCACGACGAGCCCCGCAATCGCGCTCCGCTCCGCCGCG